>PIVW01001027.1 GCA_003353825.1 Chloroflexota bacterium | reverse complement strand
TTGGCACTGACTCAGTGCTATAGGATTTCCAATTCATTGAAAAAGGGAGGTTTACGCTCTGCGAATCTGGAAAAGTTCAGTTCCCGATAATCGCCGATCTATTATCCCTAAGGCCACAGCGGGTACTTCCTTTGTGGTGAAATGAACGCGGGTGAAATTGTGAATCACCCAATACACATCCAACAGCCTCTGCAAACCAGCCGTCGATTTGGCATAGGTATTGGTCTTGCGTCTATAGGGGGAACATTTCCGTCTCAGCGCACTGAAAAAGGCTTCGGCATGGTTGGCGTGAATCTGTTTCTCTTCTACGGGTTGCTCTGTTTGGGGATGTTCCTCCCACGGGGCTTGATACTTGGGACGTTTGGGTCCTTTCTTGTGGGCTTGCGATCCCTTGTTCTTGATGCGCACTTTCACGCCTTTCTTCAGCGTCTTCTTCGGCCGTCCCGGTTTTCCATTGTGGATCAGTTCCCAACAGATCTCGAACAGCATATTGCCATACCGGCGTTCCCCATCGGTCAACAGGGTCAGATCCTCACTGTCCTGGATGATCTGTTCCAGTGTCTGAATGGCCTGTTCAAACAGGTGACGGTTTTTCTTGCCACATTCCAGCGTCCAAATGAACCGATTCGCTCGATCCATCAGCAGCAGCGTCCATCCCTCCGACTGATCGGGGGGTACATTCTTGGCTACCTTGGTATAGGCTTCATCTC
This sequence comes from Chloroflexota bacterium, assembly GCA_003353825.1. The sequence continues at coordinate 588 of PIVW01001027.1, read as the reverse complement.
CTTCGATCACCACCTGCAGAAACTCATGAGCCAGTGCATAGAGAAACAACACCGGTTTCAAATCGGCACACCGTTGCTCCCAATCCCGCACCGTGTTCGACGAGATCCTAAAGGTGCGCGCCGTGGCATTCACCCCCATTCCTTCCGTCCGGGCGTGGAGCACACTCCAGACCAGACTCAGCGGCTTTTTCAAATCTTCTATGGGGGTGTTCTTCGTCTCCGAAAAATACGCACAGCAATCCCGGCACTCATAGAGGCGACGCAGACCATAGCTCTTGGTTTGATAGGTGGTGTGTACGCGAATCTGGGTGGATGAACATTCGGGACAATTCATCTTTAGTAGGTCCATAGGGCTGGCCTCCAGGGAGAAAGTAGGGGGGAGGCAAAAGATAGAAAGTTTTCAGGTCAAAGGCTACAATGTCCTTAAAAATAAATGGTTATAAACCCCATATCACTGAGTCAGTGCCGGAAAGTGGCGTTGAGTCGTTCGATATAGGCGGTGTTGATCCATCCCAGGTCTCCTTGCGAGTTAGCGATCATCTCGTAGACCCGGTCGGAAGCCCCATGAACCAACCGACGGGTGATCTC
>PIVW01001026.1 GCA_003353825.1 Chloroflexota bacterium | reverse complement strand
CTATCCACTGAATCAGTGCGATCGAGAGCCCCTTGAGCACCGGCTGTTTGCCAAGAACTACCCGATTGGGCCTGGCTCCATGTAGCTGTGGCCGTGTCCCAATCGGGTGATATGCCGGCAACATGAACGGCGGGCCAAGCCAATGTTCGGGCTAGCCGCGAGGGTGGGCGACAGATAGAAGCCTGAGTGACACGATGATTAGGGGGCAAGATGAGGGGATGACCGAATAAGCGCGCGACCAAAAGACCAAAAGACCAACAGACTAAGCGATCAACAGACTAACCGACCAGCAAACTAAGCGACCAGCAGACTACGCGACCAGCAAACTACGCGACAACACCAGTATAGCGGCTCCACATGACAGCCCAATGAACGACAACCGCCGCCCCGATGACAACTTGTTCACCAAGGCGGCGGCATGGTCTTACGTTACTCAACTGCTTCACAGGCATGCAAATACACGACGACTTATGTGTCAATCAAGACGCAGCAATGGCATGAACAAGGGATAACTGGGCGTTAGGGTGGCGGTAGGTGTAGCGGTAGGTGTAGCGGTAGGTGTAGCAGTAGGTGTGGTGACTGGAGTAGAGGTAGCTGTCGCGGTCGGTGTGGGTGTTATGCTGTCATGTGTATCAGAACAAAACACATGGAGATTCCCCCCCCCCTCTTTATAATTACGCAACTGCCATATAGATCAAAGGGGCCAAAACTACGAAAACCGGGTTTTGCCGAATAACTCAGCAAAGGCAATGGGCTTGTTGAGTCTTCGACATCATACACCCATAATTCTCCCCAGCCAAAGAATTCTTCATTTCCTGCATAAAAATAGAATAAACCATTTTCGTTTCTGAAATTACCTCCGCATTTGTTGATCTCACCCTCAAGGATGGGATGCAGAGCATCGCTCACATCAATCACTTGTATCAAACAGGATCGTTCGAAATCTACTCTGTTTGATTTTGAAGCATAGAGCATGTTATTCCAAACACTGAAATTAAAACTATTACCTTGTGTCAACTCCTGTAGACTCTCGTCGCTGATGAGTACGGGGTCTGTGAGGTCAGCGACATCATAGATCGCTATGGCGAAATGTTCACTCGCGTCTGAATCGTATGTCGCTACATAAGCGCGGTTGCCAACGAGTTTAAGCTCAGCACTATTACCCCACTCATTACCATAGGTCGAAACTAACTGTGGGTTCGATAGATCAGAAATATCATAAATGCTGATATAATAGCTATTCGCATCATTAAGATGTAGGTAGCGGTTGTCAGCGCTGGCCCTGATCACAATTGGCATG
>PIVW01000410.1 GCA_003353825.1 Chloroflexota bacterium | reverse complement strand
GATCCGAAAGGTGACCGACCCTCGGGAGCGTACACAGGTGCTGCATGGCTGTCGTCAGCTCGTGTCGTGAGATGTTGGGTTAAGTCCCGCAACGAGCGCAACCCTCGTTACTAGTTACACGTATCTAGTGAGACTGCCGGTTTAACGCCGGAGGAAGGCGGGGATGACGTCAAGTCAGCATGGCCTTTATATCCAGGGCTACACACACGCTACAATGGCCGGTACAATGGGTCGCCAAGCCGCGAGGCGGAGCTAATCCCATCAAAGCCGGTCTCAGTTCGGATTGCAGGCTGCAACTCGCCTGCATGAAGTCGGAGTTGCTAGTAACCGCGCGTCAGCATAGTGCGGTGAATACGTTCCCGGGCCTTGTACACACCGCCCGTCACGTCATGGGAGCTGGTAACACCTGAAGTCGGCTTGCCAACCGTAAGGGGGCGGCTGCCTAAGGTGGGACTGGTAACTGGGACGAAGTCGTAACAAGGTAGCTGTAGCGGAAGCTGCGGCTGGATCACCTCCTTTTTAGGGAGCATTGTCTCCCGCCTGCTCCATGAGTACGGCGGATGACCACTCCCAGGTCGACGTCACGGCGATGAATCATCGCTGGAGACGACCCTAGCTTAATTTTTTCCTGTCACTTTTTAGTTGTTAAGGTGTCCGTCGTATGCGGGCCTGTAGCTCAGCTGGTTAGAGCACTGTGCTGATAACGCAGGGGTCAGTGGTTCGAGTCCACTCAGGCCCACCTTGATTTGACAGTCTCCTGCTTTGATGTTATCATATCCTTTGCGCTGATTTAAGAAATCTAAACCCCACTCAACAGAGACACTAGTCTTGTCAGAACGAAACAATAGCTTGAGTTAAATGGAAGTGTAGGTAGTGAACCGGCTCATCAGGCCCGGCAAACTGCCGGGCTGTTTTTGTCTCTGTACCAAAGGTGATCATTCTCCTTCTGTTCCTAACAATGCGTTAGATACAGAATGAGGTGGGTCACCACCTCGCCGAGGTAATGCACTCGGTCTGGCACCTTAAAAACTGGATAGGATATGAAATAATCGGTGTGGAACAGCCTTTCTGTTTTGGCAGGGAGCGATCCTTGACAAGGCCTGAAGGTTTGTTGCAAACCGATCCAAAAGAAGAACTTCAATCATCGTTTCTTGTGTAGGTTAAGCTACTAAGGGCTTACGGTGAATGCCTTGGCGTCAAACGCCGAAGAAGGACGTGGCTAGCTGCGATAAGCCTCGGGGAGCTGCGGCAAGTGCCGATCCGAGGATGTCCGAATGGGGAAACCCACCTGGGGGAATGCCCAGGTACCGCCTGCTGAACACATAGGCAGGACGGAGGGAACCGAGGGAACTGAAACATCTAAGTACCTCGAGGAAAAGAAATCATTCCCTGAGTAGTGGCGAGCGAAAAGGGAATAGCCCAAACTTGTACAGCGTGATAGCTCGTAGGCGTTGCTGTATGGGGGTTGTAGGACTCAATAGAGGTTGCTACGAAAACTTCAAGGAGTTACAAATTTGGCTGATAGTTGAACGGCACTGGAAAGGCCGAGCGTAGAGGGTGATACTCCCGTAAACGAAATCTGACCAAACTCCTTTTGATGTTCCTGAGTACCACGGAGCACGCTAACTCTGTGAGAAGCTGGGAAGCCCACTTCCCAAGGCTAAATACGTTTGACGACCGATAGTGAACCAGTACCGTGAGGGAAAGGTGAAAAGGACCCCAGTGCGGGGAGTGAAATAGAACCTGAAACCGTAAGCCTACAATCAGTCGAAGCACTATGGGTGGTTACGACCACCAACGTGTGACGGCGTGCCTTTTGGAGAATGAGCCAGCGAGTTACTTCTCAGTGGCAAGGTTAAGTCAGTTACAGACGGAGCCGTAGCGAAAGCGAGTCTTAATAGGGCGCATAACGACATTTCGGTGTCGTGCAGTCGCTGGGAGTAGACCCGAAACCGGGTGAGCTATCCATGGTCAGGGTGAAGCGGGAGTAATGTCTCGTGGAGGCCCGAACCCACCAATGTTGCAAAATTGGGGGATGAATTGTGGATAGAGGTGAAATGCCAAACGAACCCGGAAATAGCTGGTTCTCCCCGAAATAGCTTTAGGGCTAGCCTCAAGCGTTTAGTATCGGAGGTAGAGCACTGGATGGGCTAGGGGGCTTATAGCTTACCAAACCCAACCAAACTCCGAATGCCGATACTCCAGAGCTTGGGAGTCGGACGGCGGGAGATGAGTTTCGTCGTCGAGAGGGAAACAACCCAGATCACCAGCTAAGGTCCCCAAGTATAAGCTAAGTGGGAAAGGTTGTGGGGTTACTGAGACAGCCAGGAGGTTGGCTTAGAAGCAGCCATCCTTTAAAGAGTGCGTAATAGCTCACTGGTCTAGTGATCCTGCGCCGAAAATTTAACGGGGCTCAAGCTTATCACCGAAGCTGTGGGTTTTCGATAAGTAGCTGTGCCGATGATGAGAAAGCCTTTCTTCAGATAGTATCGCTTCGGCGATGCCTGATGTCGATCGGTGATTATTGTTTGACGCGCAGTTACAACAACTATCGTGAGCAGTAGGGGAGCGTTCTGTTCAGCTGGGAAGGTCGACCGTGAGGACGGCTGGAGCGGACAGAAGTGAGAATGCTGGCATGAGTAGCGTAAAACATGTGAGAAACGTGTTCCCCGTAAGTCTAAGGTTTCCGACGGAAGGTTAATCCGCGTCGGGTTAGTCGGTCCTAAGGCGAGGCCGAAGGGCGTAGCCGATGGATATCCGGTTAATATTCCGGAACCACGTCGAGTTGTTTGAGTGAGGGGGGGACGCAGAAGGGTAGTCCAGCCTGTTATTGGATTCAGGTGCCAATCTTTTAGGTGTTGACGCTGGGGTTAAAAGACCAGCTGAGCTGAGGAGTGATGGCGGTGCGCATAGCGCCACAAGTGGATGATCCCATACTGCCTAGAAAAGCCCCTAGCAAGACTCACGTGACCGTACCGCAAACCGACACTGGTAGACGGGTAGAAAATACCAAGGGGATCGGGAGAACCCTCGTTAAGGAACTAGGCAAAATAGATCCGTAACTTCGGGAGAAGGATCGCCACATTAGAGTGAGACGACATGCTTGTTCGAGCTCGAAGTGGTCGCAGTGAAATGGCTCTGCCGACTGTTTATCAAAATCACAGGTCTCTGCTAAACCGAAAGGTGAAGTATAGGGGCTGACGCCTGCCCAGTGCCGGAAGGTTAAGGGGAGAGGTTAGGTCATCAGACCGAAGCTTTGAACCGAAGCCCCGGTGAACGGCGGCCGTAACTATAACGGTCCTAAGGTAGCGAAATTCCTTGTCGGGTAAGTTCCGACCCGCACGAACGGCGTAACGAGCGGAGCACTGTCTCAACGAGGGACCCGGTGAAATTGAAGTACGCGTAAAGATGCGCGTTACCCGCAGAAGGACAAAAAGACCCCGTGGAGCTTTACTGTAGCTTGGCATTGCGTTAGGGCTTAATCTGTAGAGGATAGCTGGGAGACTTTGAAGCTGGGGCGCAAGCCTCGGTGGAGTCGCCGGTGGAATACCAGCCTGGTTAAGTCTTGGCCCTAACCCGCGTCCGTAATCCGGCGTGGGGACAGTGCCTGGTGGGCAGTTTGACTGGGGCGGTCGCCTCCTAAAAGGTAACGGAGGCGCGCAAAGGTACCCTCAGGCTGAATGGAAACCAGCCGAAGAGTGTAAAGGCATAAGGGTGCTTGACTGCAAGACTTACAAGTCGAGCAGAGACGAAAGTCGGTCTTAGTGATCCTACGGCTCCGAGTGGAAGGGCCGTGGCTTAACGGATAAAAGCTACCCCGGGGATAACAGGCTAGTCTTGCCCAAGAGTCCACATCGACGGCAAGGCTCGGCACCTCGATGTCGGCTCGTCGCATCCTGGGGCTGAAGCAGGTCCCAAGGGTTGGGCTGTTCGCCCATTAAAGCGGTACGCGAGCTGGGTTCAGACCGTCGTGAGACAGGTCGGTCTCTATCCTCTGTGGGCGTAGGGAATTTGAGAGGATCTGCCCCTAGTACGAGAGGACCGGGGTGGACTGACCTCTGGTGTGCCAGTTGTTCCGCCAGGAGCATAGCTGGGTAGCTAAGTCGGGCAAGGATAACCGCTGAAAGCATCTAAGTGGGAAGCCTGCCTCAAGATGAGATTCCCCACCAGGTTAACTGGGTAAGTGCGCCGGAAGACCACCGGCTTGATAGGCGGCAGGTGTAAGCACAGCAATGTGTTCAGCTTAGCCGTACTAATGCACGAGGGCTTAACCTATTCAAGAGACGATGATGGAACATATATCCTATCCAGTTTTTAAGGTGTCAGCATAGCACCTTACATAATTCTGTGAATAAAGCTCTTTTGGTGATTCTAGCGAAGAGGAAACACCCGGTCCCATTCCGAACCCGGAAGTTAAGCTCTTCAGCGCCGATGGTAGTGGGGGGGTAGCCCCCTGCAAGAGTAGGTCATTGCCAATTGAGCTTTTTCTTTGCCCTTTTTTATTACCATGGCGGGGCATTTTTTACAACGGCTTTGCTGGAGACAATACCATTCATCAGAATTACGTCAACTCTATGTGCTTGGAAGTTTGTGGGAGCGCCTCCTCCAAATAGCAGGTTACATAAATTGACAGGGGAAAAGGCATTGCGTAGGGTTATGGGCGATCTATCAAAACTGACATATTAGCTACAAGACTCTAGGTGACAACGATGAAATTGGCCGTCACGATTTTAGCCGCAGGGAAAGGTACTCGCATGTACTCGGACCTTCCCAAAGTTATCCATCCCTTGGCTGGACGTCCTCTGGTCGAATATGGCGTCGATCTGGCGTTACGGTTAAGCCCCGAACCCCCTGTGCTGGTTGTCGGACATGGTGCAGAGCCGGTTCGCGAGGTGGTGGGGAACAGAGCCCGATACGTGGTTCAAGACCAACAGTTAGGCACAGGGCATGCCGTATTGCAGGCCGAAGCTTTGTTACAAGGTAAGGCTGATATCGTACTTGTCTATTATTCTGATATGCCGCTCTTTACCATCAAGACCATGCGGCATATGGTGGCTGTTCATAGCCAGCACCCCGGGCCTGTTACCATGCTTACGGTGATCGATGATGATCCCCGAGGCTTTGGCAGGGTCCTCCGTAACGCCGATAATGATGTAATGGGGATCGTCGAAGAAGTTGAGGCCACGCCCGCACAGAAGAAGATTCAGGAACTAAATGCAAGCGTTTATTGTTTTGATGCAGAGTGGTTGTGGCCTGCACTTCATCGT
>PIVW01000409.1 GCA_003353825.1 Chloroflexota bacterium | reverse complement strand
TTGCGTGCAAGTGAATTGGTTCGATTAAAGATAGATGATATTGACAGTCAACGAATGCTCATTCGAGTCAATCTTGGTAAAGGTGGCAAAGACGCAAAATATTGGGTTTCCCCGATTGCTTTAGCAAGACCTGGCAGGTTTCGAGACCATGAACTGAATGCAATCGAGAGGATATTGGACAAGTACCAAAACGACATTTTGAGAGCATGGCATCAGGAGCAAGAGAAACGTGGTAACCGTTAAAGCAAAAATCACAATGCCCGACAACCACGTGCCAATTGTGCCGATCATAGTGCCTGACCTTGACGAAGTAAGAGCATTTGCAGCCAAACTGCACGCCAAAGGAGAAGTTTGGCAAGGAGATGCTTTCGGTCGGCAGGCAGAGTATCATCCGCAAAGATCAGAGCCGCCACTGGATTCCAAAATGATATTCACACCAGCGGATTTCTGTATTGGAGAAAGTGATATTTGGTTCTTCTCTCTCATGTGGGAACATGGAAAGGACGTAGAGCCAGTTGAGTTTTTGGACGACAAGAGCATCTTGGAGAAAACTGACGGCATATTGGACCAACCGACGCTCGTATAAGTTGTCCATAATAACTGAAGTGGTGGCTGGCGCAAATCGATCTGGGGCTGTAAGGCAAGGACCACAGCTTGCATTGCCGTAGCGAAGTTATAACAATTGAGGGAACAAACAAGTTGCGGGTATACTGGTCAAACTTACGCTCGGCCAGAAGGCTGCTATGACACTGAGTACACTACGTTCACGATTTCGCCGGCCCTCAAACAGTGACGAAAATCGACCCGATCTGAGCAGGGAAAACCTGCATACCTTCGCTCGGATACTGGTGTATGTCAAACCTTATAGGCGGTACATGCTCGTGTCTGTGATTGCACTGCTCTTCAGTGTCGCTCTTGGCCTGGTGTTACCCTTGGTGATTCGGGAATTGGTCGATACGGTGTTGGTGGATGTTGACCTGACTGGACTCAATCGCCTGGTTGTGGGATTGTTATTCGTGTTCGCTTTTCAAGCGCTCTTCGGATTCATCCACCGCTTGAGTCTCGCCTACGTGGGTGAGCGCACGATCGCCGACATGCGTATCGATGTCTATGTGCATTTACAGAGATTATCCCTTGCGTTCTATTCAAGCCAAAGAACGGGGGAGTTGGTCTCGCGTATTACTAACGATCTCAGCCTGCTACAGACCGCCGTTACCGATAATCTGGTATCATTGATCCGCCAGGTGATTACACTGCTGGGCGCGGCTATCATCCTCTTTTATCTGAATTGGCGCTTAACGCTGTTTATTCTGGTTGGGATTCCCCTGATTACGTTGGTGATGCTCTTTTTAGGTCGAGAGATTCGTAGTGCATCACGAGCTGTTCAAGATGCCTTGGCCGAGGCTGCCAACGTGCTGGAGGAAACTACCTCGGGGATTCGTCTCGTGAAATCTTTTGCGCGTGAGCCTTATGAATTGGGTCGCTTCACGCAGAAGATCAATGAGACATTTGAGGCTGCCATGTACCGCGCCCGAATCGGAGCCGTCCTCGCCCCTATCATCAGCTTTATTGCCTTTACCGCCATCACCTTGACGCTCTGGTACGGAGGCTTGGAGGTGATTAACGGCCGCCTTACTGCCGGTGGCCTTGTTGCCTATCTGGTCTACACGTTGATGGTGGCGTCACCTATTGCCGCGCTTGCCGGCTTATACGCGCAGTTTCAGTCAGCTTTGGGCGCCAGCGAGCGCGTGTTTGGGCTTATGGATACGGCGCCCGACATCCAGAACGTTGCCAATGCTCAATCTCTATCATCTGTTGTGGGTAGCGTCGCTTTCGAAGGGGTAACGTTTGACTACGTCAAGGAGGCGCCGATTTTACGAGACATCTCTTTTATCGCTAAACCTGGGCAGGTGGTTGCTTTGGTTGGACCTAGTGGCGCCGGCAAATCTACCTTGATCAGCCTTATCCCTCGCTTCTATGATGTCGATTCTGGTCGCATCACGATCGATGGTCTTGATGTCAAAGACATTCAGGTCCGCAGCTTGCGTGAGCAGATTGGTATCGTTCCCCAGGAAACCTATCTCTATTCTGATACCGTACAAGCCAACATTCGTTACGGCAAATTGGATGCTGATCACGATCAGATCGAACAGGCTGCCAAGGCGGCTAACGCCCATGAATTCATCATCAAAGAGCTCGGCGACGGATACCAGACGATGGTGGGCGAACGGGGTGTGAAACTCAGCGGCGGTCAACGACAACGCGTGGCTATCGCCCGGGCTATTCTCAAAGATCCCCGGATTCTGATTCTGGACGAAGCCACTTCTTCTCTTGATAGTGAAAGCGAACGTCTGGTTCAGGAAGCACTAGAGCGCCTGATGCACGGCCGTACCACTTTTGTAATTGCCCATCGCCTCAGTACCGTTATCTATGCCGACCATATCCTGGTGCTCGACCAGGGGAGGCTGGTCGAACAGGGTACACATGCTGAACTTCTTGCCAAGGAAGAGGGGCTCTACAAACGACTTTACGAAATCCAATTCGCTAGCAGCGGCGCCGGAACACTGATGCAGAACTTTGCAGTCGAGGCTGGTGACTTTCACTTGCATTAGCCCACCATCGAACGCATACCAACAAGGAAACCTCCCATGAAACTAGGAGCAAATTCAGTCTTATTCGGGGTTATGATATGGAGACCGCCTTCAAGTACATCGCCATGGCCGGATATGATGGTATCGAACTATCTGCAATCGATGGTATGAGCGAGCATCTGGTCCTGGAGCGCTGGCAAGAACTGGCGCCGGAGATCAAATATTTTAGCCAGGAGTATGGTCTAGAACTGTTGGCCATCGAACAGCCTTCACAGGATGTGTAGATCATGGAATCTGCTTTTCAGGCGGCGGTCGAGCTCGGTGTCCCCATCATCAATTGCGGGCCGGGCGGGACGACTGGTGATGAATCCAGCTTTCAAGCCAGTATCGATTCGCTGGGCAGGCTGGCGGATCGGGCTGAACACTATGGCGTCGTGCTGTGTGTCAAAGCCCACGTCGGCGCTTGCATTTTCGACACCCCGACCACCTTGCGGGCAATGGCGGCGATTTCTTCTCCGGCCTTTGGTATCGATATGGACCCCTCGCACATCCACAGGGCGGACGAGAATCCGGTGGAGGCTGTAGCCGCGGTGATCTCGCGAGTCAAACATATCCATATCCGAGACTGCAAAGGGCGGCAGCAAGGACCCGGTAAGCCCGAGGACCAGGCCAACGGTCGGGGTGACATCGATTTAGTCGGCTACCTGCGAGTCTTGCACGAGCACGGCTATGAGGGTGCGGTCGATCTGGAGATCATCGGCGCCGGAGACTACACCGTGGCGCAGTGTTGCACCATCGCCGCTGAATCCCGTGGCCACATGCAGGCTTGTCTGCAGGCTTGTGGGGCTAGGTGAGAGGTGATGAGCAAACCGATCAGCGTCATGGCCGAGATTCAGAACACCGTGACCGATTTCTCACCTGATGATACGGGTATCGCCATCTACCGTTTTGGCAACGGCGCTATGGCAGTCCTCCTAAATGCCTCGGTGACGCTGGCAGGAGAGAACACCACCGAGATCTATGGCGACCAGGGCGTCCTGATCCAGAATCAAGATGATGCTCCCTCTACCAACGTACCATTGCCCAGCGCTGCCACTGCGCTCAAACTCTATGCCCGCACCCATCCGACCTGGCAGGATCTGAACGTTCCCATTCCAGATGACCACGGCGAGCGTATTGCCGGTGTACCACGCGCTTTTGCCGATTGCTTAAAGTATGACAGGGACCCTGATATCACTGCCGAAGATGGGCGGATATTGGTGGAAATGATCCTGGCAGCCTATCAGTCGGCACGAGAAGGAAGACGAGTCACATTCCCACTGCACGATGCTGGATATCGTGAAGTGGGTGGCAGCGGAATCGCACCTCCTAACAATCAACACAAAACAGCCAACAATAAACCACTAAGTTATCCGCACCACAAAGGACGTCATTTTCGACATGAACAATCGCCAACGCACACTCGCAATCCTCAACTACGAATCCTACGACCGCATGCCCATCGTCCACTTCGGTTACTGGCGTGAGACCCTGGAATTGTGGGCCACGCAGGGGCACGTCACGGCCGCTGAGGCCAAGACCTGGTTAGATGGAAACACCGTGGATCACGATATCGCCCAACGCCTGGGCTTTGACTTCAACTGGTCCTCGAACTACAGCCCCGACTGCCTGCTTCGCCCCGCCTTTGAACTGCGAGTTTCGGAACGATTTTCTGACGGTTCCTGGTCTGAGTTGAATGAGGATGGCGCTATTGTGCTGTACAAACCAGGGGCGCAGGGAATTCCCCAAGAGCTTGACCATACCCTACAAGAAAGGAAAACGTGGGAAGAGATTTTCAAGCCCAGGCTCTTGTTTTCGCTGGAGCGCATCACTGACTCGACTGTGTATACCTCCGAGGACTCCCTGGGATTTGACCAGGGCGGTTATGCCTATCTGCAGGAAGCGGCCTGGAGCGATCCGTTCGGCCTATTTTGTGGCAGTCTTATTGGTAAAATCCGCAACTGGTTCGGCCTGGTGGAGTTGGCTTACGTGCAGATCGATGATCCCCTGTTGGTGGATGAGGTCGTGGAAACAGTTGGCGAACTCTCCTATCAATGCACTGAGGCGGTACTGGAGATGGGTGTGAAACCAGATAATGGCCACTTCTGGGAGGATATCTGCTTCAACAAGGGGCCGCTGGTGACGCCGCAGTTTTTCGATGAGAAGATCGGGCCACAGTATGCTCGTATCACCGGCCTGCTCAACGACTATGGTATCAACCTGATCTCTGTGGACTGTGATGGCAAGATCGACACACTGATCCCCACCTGGCTAGAAAACGGCGTGAACGTCATGTTTCCCATCGAAGTGGGGACATGGCAGGCCAGTATCGCTCCCTGGCGTAAGGAATATGGTACTGAATTGCGCGGTGTGGGTGGAATGGACAAAAAAGTGTTTGCGTACGATTATGCAGCCATCGATGCCGAAATCGAACGCCTCAAACCCCTGGTGGATCTCGGAGGTTACATCCCCTGCCCCGACCACCGACTTGCCCCCGACGCCAAATGGGAGAACGTGCAGTATTACTGTGCGGCGCTGCGGACGGCATTCGACTGACGCGGCGAATGCTTCGCTTCACTCACGCACCACGCACCACGCACCACGCACCACGCACCACGCACCACGCACCACGCACCAC
>PIVW01000408.1 GCA_003353825.1 Chloroflexota bacterium | reverse complement strand
GATGCTGAGTTAGCGCCGGGTATTGGCTTCGGCAATGGTCCGGAATCCGAAAAAATCGCCGAGGTCTACGGCCGGGCATTTTTCCCTTTGAGCAAGCCGGCGCAGGTGCTAGCTGGCGACACCCTCTTCCTGGATATCCAGGCTGAACTGATTGATGATGCCTATGACTGGTGCTGGCATACCTGCATTCGTTCGGGAGATGGTTCGGAAGTGTTCAAGGCCGAGTTTAAGCAATCGACCGCCACGTAACTCGAAATGAATGTCGTTACACTGTCTGGCAACGTACACATGGTGCGATGAATACATGGCGCTGCTCTCGGTAAAAACACGTCCTCGGACGCTGTGTTGAACCATAAACGATCTCGATTACGAAACTTGAGAGAAATGGAAGGGATTAAAATCGGTTTCCCGGTCGTAGTAATCTTCGTGCTCGGCCCGTTTGAGGATAGCGACCGCCGCATAAGTAATGGGCGTAAATCCGATCTCGATGGCGACCTTGAAGATGTAATTGGCAACAATGAGTCCTAAAGCGATCTGCGGTGGAAACACACCTAACAGCGTGGCGATAAGAACAAACAGGACAGTGTCGATTCCCTGTCCCACCAACGTAGATCCAATCGTGCGGGACCATAGCCATCGTCCTTCGGTCAGCACTTTCATGCGGGCGAGCACATAAGAATTACTGAACTCACCCGCCCAATAAGCGATCAAACTGGCGATAATAATTGCACCTGTGCTGACACCGCCCAGAATGGCATCATAGGCCGACTGCCCAAACGCCACAGGATCTTGGGGTTCGGGTACCCCCGGCAAAGCCTCGGACATGCCTTCATAAATGAACTGTCCCCAAATGGGATCGCCGGGCAGCAGCCCGACAAGCCAAAAAGTGAGGGCCATCAGTAAGGCACAGCCAAAGCCCACCCAGATCACACGGCGACTGCGCGCATAGCCATACACTTCGGTGAGCATATCGCCGAATATGTAGGCCAGTGGAAAGAGGATGGTGCCGCCATCGAAAGCCAGAGGAAGCCCCAATATGCTTAGTTTCAAATCGATTAATTTGGCGGCGCTGGCGATATTGCTCATCAGTAATACGGTGACGAACAACGCCATGACAATGTCATAATACTTGTAAAATCGCATATATTTTATGGGGAAATGAGCGTTAGAAGAGTTCCGAGTAATAATAATCCGGAGATTTGACTATTGAGGCATTCGTTTGAGGCTTTTCAGGTTGAACTAGATCATTATTTTGCTGAAAAAGCCTTAGGCAAACAACCGGGTGAAGAGCCCGCGTATGCTCAGCAGAAGCCTGGTCCAAAAACTGGGCTTTGGCTGCGGACCTGGATCTAAAGGTGGCCGTGACGTCTCACCAATCTGTTCTAGCCGTGCACCGGCCAAATTACCTCGTTCGGTGTAGTCGATACGAGCATAGCTGAGTTTTCGCGCAAACATATATTTTTCGGGATGTCTCACGAGGTCTTGCCATAATTCATCGCTGGCCTCTCTGAAATCACCCTTCCACACCCAGGTGCCGGTATTGAGATACAGGGCCCCTGAAGGTAACCTCTTCTCGATAGCCTCATGGATGTGCCCAAATAGCACCACGCGTGCATTCTTTTCAAGGGCGATCTTCTCGGCGGTAGCTTGTAGCATATGCCAGTACTGCTCGGTGATTTCGCGAGCCCGTACAATAGGTAGGACATCGCCAGGTGAACCGGCCATTCCTTCGGGTGATGCCTCCATAGCGCCCTTTTCGATCAGGGCCTGCTGTACATCCCGCGTAAAAATAACGGCAAATGCCGGATCCGACTCCAACTGCTGGGCCAAGTGCTCTCTCTGTTCAGGGCTATTGATCTGATTGAGCAAATGACCCCCGGTAGAGGGTTGCTCATCACTGTTGCCGGCCAGGCCTATATCCTTAAAGATGTCAGGTGCAACACTGAGGAAGGCCTTGAGGATATCCAACGCAAATCTGGGTTCGAAGGCAAGGGCATAAAAAATCATCGATGTCATGGGATGCACACCATCGATCCAGGGGCGCTGCCATTCCACCTGATTGAAAAAATAGGTAACGAAGTGCGATCCTGTTGGGCGCTCGACTTGCTTTGGATGATTGGGATCAAAGGGGTGATCGGGATCAGAAAAACGGTTGAGTGATTCCACATAGGCATTACCATGCTCTATGTAAACGCCATCTTCAAAGTAAATTCGGGAGCCGATATCAATGAGGTTGGCATACTGTCCGGTAGCATTAACCATCTGGCGTATGCGTTCTTGCACACCAGGATAGGCAAGCTCGGGATCATGGTTACCATATAAAATGGTAATCGTGCGACAGGGGGCACGGGCTCTTAGAAAATCGGCCAGACCCAGAAAAATGCCGGGATGCCATTCATTTACGATCTGCAGACGTGCCAGGGCGGCTGCCTCGCCATGTTCAGTGTAAAGGTCTGTATCATAGGGTCGGTGAGGCTCAAAGCGGTCGGATGAGGGTATCTGCAAAAACTCGATCCAATCACCATTGATAATCAGCTCCATGTCGACGCAATCCTGATCGGACTCCACCACAAGTTCATGAAGCCATTTGACAAATTCAGCGTCGGAAATGAAATCTTCGAGCTTGTTACCTTCCTCCGCTCCGCCTGCGCCAATATGGGTATCGCTAATGATGATCTTGGTCTTACGGCTCATAATTGCTCCTCAATCTGTAGACTGTTCATGCACAGGTTCCGGGTATTGCATGACTGTGGCATAATATTGATAGCGAGATTATAGTCAAGCTGAGCAAACAATGCCAGTGATCCGGTATGCCTCTAGACAACTTCGCTCACTTCCCCCAATGATGAAACACTTGATTCTCCTTACTGCTGTGGCGGTTTTGGTGTTGGGAGCCTGTACCGCACCGGCAGAACAACCCGATCCTCTCGAACGCTACTTTCCGGCATTTGATCTGGAGACCCTGTCTGCCGATTTTGATGCCGACGCCTTGCCGCGCTACGATATCAAGCTAAAAATCGACCCGGAGACGCATACAGTAGAGGGGACAGCACGCATACGATTTCGAAACATCAGTGGGCGTCCACTCAATGATCTCTATGTACGCCTGTATCCCAATCTGCCGCAACTTACCGGTGAGATGCGATTGACAGGTTCGGTCACACTGCCTGACCGTTTTGCGACCGGCATGGGATGGGTGGTCGAAGGCACAGCCGCTCGTATCACCTTGACCGAGCCGCTGCCCCCAAATGAAATACTCGATCTCGAACTCAATTATGTTATCACCACAGCAGAGAGAGATGGCTATGTTTTATTTGGCGAAAGCGAAGGCATCCTAAGCCTGCCCTACAGCTACCCGTTGTTAGCGGCACAAACAGGGGATCCTTCGAATCCCTGGCGACTGGAAATCCCCCCACCCCACGGTGATATCGCCATTACCAATTCTGCATTCTACGCTATCACTGCGACGGTTCCCAGCGATGTGACATTGGTTTCGACCGGGGTCGAGATCGCCACGGCCGAGACAATCCCCGGTTGGACAGACCATATCATTGTCACAGGCCCTGTTCGAGAATGGGGGATGATTATGAGCGAGAATTTTGAGGTAGAAAGCTTGGAGATCGATGGTGTGCGCGTCAATAGCTATTACCTACCCGAAGATGCTATCGCCGGCCGTGCTGCTCTTGATCAGGCCGCTTCGGTTCTGCGTGTTTATGATCGCATCCTGGCGCCCTATCCCTATAAGGAATTGGATATCGTTCAGGCGCCCACTCGCTATCTTGGCATGGAGTTTCCAGGGTTGAATTACATAGGCCTGGATACCTACCGGGGCCAGGATCACAGCCAGGAATGGCTGGTTGCGCATGAGATATCCCACCAATGGTGGTATGCTCTGGTTGGCTCGGATCCTTATCGCTATCCCTGGCTAGACGAGGGATTGGCCGAACAGTCGAGCCTCATGTATTGGGAAACGCTGTACGGAACGAAGGCCGCCAATTCGATTCGCAAACTGCGCTGGGAGATCCCGACGCAATGGGCAATCGACAATGGCTATGACGATCTGGTAGGCCAGGAGGTAACGGCATTCAACGGCGCCAATTACGAGATCCTGGTTTATGCGAAATCCGCCCGCTTTTTTGATGCATTGTATAAAGAATTAGGAAGTGAAAAGTACTTACAGGTGTTGCAGACTTACATCGATAGGTATCAATTCGAAACACCCACGCCCGATGACTTCCTGGCTGTGGTGCGCGAGGTTGGGGGATTTGATCCGCAAGCCCTTTACCAACAGTGGATTCTTAGTGCAGAAGGGAATCGGAAACCTGATTCCGAAAACTAGATGAGGTCTATTTTTGGTATGACCTGTTTTAGTGATCCACCGCCTAATCGAAGATGACACCTAGAAGTTCTTCTCCGCGATAAGCGAGCATATCGTATATCACGGGTGCTTGTTCAATTGAAACGACATGTGGAATCATCGGTTGGGTTAGAATTAGTTCCTGCTCATACACTCGACTTTGGCCATTTTCCAAAATCGATTTATTATCAGATCACGACTACTACATATAGTACTTTATAAAAGGTAACTAACATATATGGGCTACTGTTATGTAAGCCTAACGGGTTTTAAGTGCTTTACTTAACAAGAATGACAAAATGGCCAAAGTCGAGATACAAGAAATGCAGCACACGCAGATCGTCTGTTTCAAGATGGGGTGCGACTTCAATGCGAGCCTCCGTGGCGTATAACAGACTCCAAGGATAGCTCACCCTATCACATGCGGTCATCATTCCCACTATACCGCTAGGGTATGGTTATTCTTCCTCTGAATCTTTTTTCAGAGCAGTGAGTGTCATCCTTTGACGGCGCCCAAGACAATACCTTTGACAAAATGTTTCTGCATGAAGGGGTAAGCGATCAGTACAGGAATCAAGGCAACAAACATCTGTGCCGACAGCAGTGTCTTATCATTGACATTTCGGAATAGGAGAGCTTGTTCGAGATTATTGATATCCCGGTTGACGTTCATCGAATACAAATACGTTTGTAGTGGGTATTTCCCAACATCCAAATAGATTAGCCCAGTGAAGTAATCATTCCATGACATGACAGCGGTAAACAAAGCGATGGTGACAATAGCGGGTTTGCTGGCCGACACTTTGGATGCAGCCCAAGCAGATGATGTTCTAGAACTGGATGAGTTATGGTCTTTCGTCTTGAAAAAGAGCAACAAACGGTGGGTGTGGATTGCTTTATGCCGCCGCACT
>PIVW01001025.1 GCA_003353825.1 Chloroflexota bacterium | reverse complement strand
CCTCGGTCACTGCCCTCGACACCTTTTCCATGGCGTCCGGTCCGAGCGTCTTCTCCACTATCCCCAGCACCAGATGTTTTCCCTTCTGTACGGAAGCTCGTCTCCGCTTGGAAGCTGTTGACGGCTTTCCGGTGGGGGCGGTCATCGCAGCCGACTGGCTGGCTTGTCTGGACCTGGTCATCGCTGGTGATGCTCCAGACGGCTTACGTCCCCTCGTGCTGGGTGGTCCTACCAGTGGTTGCTCCATGGACGTGGCAGGGGGTGGCCTCAACTCCGCTGCCATGGCTAGCAGTTTCTCAGCCATCTGCAGGCGTTGTACATTCACTTGAATGGGGGTGGCTGGCATGGTGGCTAGTGCTGCATGGCGAAGCTGTTCGTCGCATTCCATGCTGTCCGGCCCCGGTCCCCCTAGGTCCGCCTGGAAGGCGATGGACACACCACCGACGCCAGATTGCATCGGGGGGTCCAAACTACCCTCCTGTCGGACCACTGAGGTACTGGGGGCTCCCCACAGCGGTTCCTCTCTCAAGCTAAGAGCCGGTCTCTTGGTGGGTGGTCCACTTTCATCGTCATCACTGTCCGTGATGAGGTCGATCACCTCGGCGGGTCCCGAGCGCACCACGGAGACGAGGTCCTTCACATCAGGTTTGATGTCCTCGCGCTCCGCGGTGTCCATAGGTTGGACTACAATCGTCTGTGTTGTCTGGGAGGCAGGTGGTGCTGTTCTGCGGCGCCTCCTTGGGGTCGCAGCTGCAATGCAGGGCATCACCGTAGTGGGATTGGCATGATGTGCTTCCATCTCAGCCACCACATCGGCAAATGGGTAGTTGATGGTTTGATTCCAGTCGGCCACCGACAGGTAGGCACAAACTCCATCCTGCAAGTTAATTGTAGGGGCACTTGTGTTGTTGTCATAGGGTTCTCTAGCTATGACGTCTAAACCTGTGGGGGGTCCGTAGGACGGGAGCACTTGGCCTTTAGCGGACTTCCTGACGTTCTTGGCAACCACACAAGGCCAGAGTAGGATGCCTCTCCAATCTGCGCTCCCTATTCTCTTCAATCGCTCTTTCAGGGCGGCGATCAGCTCCGGGGTCAGTTTCTTATGCCGACGGTTAACATGCTCATCCCGCACGTACTCCGCAGCCCGGCCGTCCAGCTTGGTGTTGAAGCGACACTGCACCTGCAGCGTGTTCAGTGGGCACAAAGCGATACGGGCGTAGTCATTGTGCGAAGCACTCCAATGCCGTCCCAGGCCAAACCAGAAGCAACCAAACAATTTCCACTTGGAAGCACACTGTTCCTGT
>PIVW01001024.1 GCA_003353825.1 Chloroflexota bacterium | reverse complement strand
GCCTTATCAGCCCCTTGCCATATCGTGAAAGTGGAACGGCCTGAAGGTCTGGTTATTGAAGAGGATACGGTACAAGTGATACCCATTGCAGTGACGACAACGCCATATCCTTTTGACTAAGAGATTTGCCTTAATTTGCACAAGCATCTGCACCAACAGGGTGTTCCCTTTGTCCGATTCATGGCATCCTGATTTTTGCAAAACAACATAACCTGAACCGGTATCGTCAACAGCATGTGGCCCACAGTCAAACACCCTGGTTCTCATACCATGTTCAGGCCTGAAG
The DNA here is from genome assembly GCA_003353825.1 of Chloroflexota bacterium. The sequence goes on along the minus strand of PIVW01001024.1, from coordinate 1,022 downwards.
ATGCGCGTGCTGTGGTGGTATTCCCCCGGCAGATGCGTGGACAGACAAAGCAGCAGATACCGCCTGTACTGACAAATTGGTCTCGTGTCAGTGTCATGAATATAGCAAATGAAGAGGTGGCCGTTAGAGTTGATTTCTATGATACTAACGGAGGTTGGGTGTACAGACACCCCGACATGGAACTTGATGCAGGTGAGGCTGTGGTTTTGAACACCGGCTCATTGTTGAGCGGTCATTTTGAGGGCACAGCCGTTGCCTACAGCATCCCTTACGGAGGCCTTCCTATCCGCCCGTCATTGGTGGGTACCGGCGATCTGATGTACTCTGACGGTCACGCGGATGGTAACCGGGCTGCCATCTACGAAGCCACCGGCCAGTAATAGTAATTGCTTTGCCATAGGCCGCATCATAATCCAACATAGGAAAAGTTCTGGGGGCAAAAAGGCAACATTCCTCTTTGTTCCCAGACTTTGCCTCCATTTAAGTTGTAAGAGGTGAACTATCATGAACTTTTCGACCAGCAGTCGCTATGTACTGATGTTGACAATCGTGTGTATCTTGCTCGTGATATCGACCGCCTGCACCGATATCGTGCCCTTACCCACCAAAGCCCCGACGCGCACTCCGCCCCTCGTCCTGCCTCCAACCAGCACTCCGCCCCTCGTCCTGCCTCCAACCAGCACTCCGCCCCTCGTCCTGCCTCCAACCAGCACGCCGGAGGGAGGGCTGGCGGCGAGTACGGTGGGGCAAGAGGGGTCGAGAGAGGAGGCCGGGTCGTTACAGCACAATCGGGTCGAACTCACCCCAAACAGCCAGGAACCACCAGGTTCGGAGTGGGTAGAGCAGGCTATACGTTATGTGGCCGAGACGTATGGCATTGCCGAAGATGTGTTGCACCTGACCAATGGGTAGTGGTTACATATTGACTGAAAATGTTCCAATTGATATTCTGCGTTAAAAGCAATCGAGCGGAGTACCATTATGATTCAGAATGTTATCACATATCATTGTACGAAGTGTAA
>PIVW01001023.1 GCA_003353825.1 Chloroflexota bacterium | reverse complement strand
GCCCTCAACCCTGCCAGCAAACTCTCCATCTTGTTCCTCTTATTATGGACGCCGGGCTAACTGGAACAATTACACCAGACCACCGTTTCGCCACCAGACACATCAGGCCTAGCCAATCTCGATCCAACCACCGCCTCTGTCCGCGATACATAACGTCCCGGACAGAGGCTTCATCTTTGCATGGAACCAACGTAAGTCATAAGACAAGCACTTCTTATGAAAAGTGGGAACCGGTTTTCAGATAAGAAGTGCGGCAAAACAACAAGATAGAGCGCGGTTTTGATTCAATCAAAACCGGTTACGCTCTAGCTGCAACCGGCTAATTTAATTAAGCTCACTTTGTGGCAGCCTAAATTCGCGGCAGCCTCAATTTTTGGCAGCTTCAGCAAAAAATCCAGCCGAACCTGCCTGTTGGAGCAAGCCCGGCGCGGCCTTTGTCGACTGAGTGTCACTCAATGAGACGTACCATACCGTAGATTACCCTCGCAATGTCTGCAAAGGCGTCTGAAATGTTACCTTGAGTGCCATCGACATTGAAGAAGTACAAATCCGATGGTTCGGACGCACATTCTTCCAGTCTTGTTAGTACCGTACTGCCCACTCTAGTCGTATCATCAAGGTCATAACCGACAGTGATGACCCGAATACCCGCGGCCTTCATTCCCTTGCACAATTCTTCCGTATTTAGGTCGGCTTGCTCAGTTGAATACTCGCCGGCAGGGCCTTCCCCAGGAATGGTCTGATGCCCGTCGGTAAGTAAGACCACCACCTTCTTGACATTGCCACCGGCTACGCCATCATCTCCAAAGGGCACGGCTGAAGATACCAGATGCCAGCCCATCGCCGTTCCCAGGGAAAGGTGCGTCCAGCCGGACGGACCGCGGTCAGTCATCGTGTAGGATTCACTGGCAGGCTTGAAAATATCAATTGATTCTTTCAGCTTGTCATAGTTATTGCTCAGCCTTTGGAATTCTAATTGAAATTCATCTGGGCAATAATTCTTGTCCTTGTTTTCACGTCTTAATTCATTGACGGGGGGCAGGCCGAATTTGCTAGCTTCGTCATCATCGGGGGGCGCAGCGTTTTGCGCATACATCCCCCTTCTGTCGCCGAAGCAGCCGGTCCAATCGTCATCGTCATTGGCGTACGTGTTTCCCTGCATGTCCCGCATATCAGTACGTATATATTTCATATCGAATGTGCCGTACATAGCAGTGGAGAACGGCGCCAGGGCAAAACTGACCTTATCTGTTTCATCTCCATCATCTGTCAGATCATCAATAAGCTCTCGCACCGCATTGGCCATGT
>PIVW01000407.1 GCA_003353825.1 Chloroflexota bacterium | reverse complement strand
TCAGGAGGAATCCTGAGAAAATCATAAATTATTTGAATTTGCCACGCTGAAGGTATTGTAGGCTGCAACTTAGGCATATTCCCTCAAAATGGCGAAGGTATTGAAAGTGTATTGATATTCATCCTGTAATTCCACTCGATGGTGTTTGTGGCATTCAACCTGTCCGAATACCTGCTTTCATCTCCTTTAGCCGCTTCATGACATCATTGGCGCCACGTCCGAAATAGTCGTGCAGCGTCACATACTCGGCATACAGTTTTTCGTAGGTGGCTGCATGCTCAGGGATGGGTTCGTAGTGTTCCTCGCGCAAACGAGCCATATGTTTGCTCGCCTCAACGATATCACTGTAGCCGCCTGCGTCTGTACCGGCTGCAACGGCGCCATGCATAGCCGAGCCTAAAGCAGGAACCTGTGGCGCTTCGGCCACGTAAATGGGCAAGCCACAAACATCTGCGTAGATCTGCATGAGCAATTTGTTGTGGTTTGGCAAACCGCCTGTAGCGATGATCTCGTCGACAGCTACGCCGTTGGCCCTGAAGGTTTGTACGATCATGTTGGTGCCGTAGGCGGTGGCCTCGATCAACGCCCGGTAGATCTCTTCCGGTCTGGTCGACAGGGTGGCGCCAATCAACAAGCCGGTGAGGTCGACATCGACAAGCACACTACGATTGCCGTTCCACCAGTCCAATGCCAGCAGGCCGCTTTCGCCAGGCTGCAATTGCGCCGCTTTTTCTTCCAGCAGTTCATGGACACTTCGCCCTTCGGCTTCGGCCTGTCGATCGTAGGCGGCAGGCACGCAGTTGTCGACAAACCAGGCGAAATGGTCCCCCACGCAGGATTGGCCGGCCTCGAAACCGGGCATATTGGGCAAAATACCATCTTCGACGACGCCGCACATGCCGGGTACAATCGCTTCCTGCTCGCCCAGTACCATGTGGCAGTTGGATGTGCCCATGATGATGACCATCTGGCCCGGTTTGGACACAGTGGCGGCGGGTACAGCGACGTGCGCATCTACATTGGCTATGGCGACGGCGGTTCCAGGAGCAAGTCCGGTCCATTCAGCCGCTTCAGGGGTGAGACCACCCGCCCTGGCGCCTAATGGTAAGATCTCCCGCTTCATCTTCTCGTCGACGATGTTTTCCAGGCGAGGGTCCAGAGCCTTGAAAAAGACGTTGGGCGGGAATCCTTCGCTTTTAGACCACATGGCTTTGTAGCCGGCGGTGCAGGAGTTGCGCGTTTCCACGCCGGTCAATTGCCAGACTACCCAATCCGATGCTTCGAGCAGACGTTCGCTTGCGGCGTAGACATCGGGTGCTTCATCCAGGATCTGCCAGGCCTTGGGGTAGAACCACTCGGAGCTGATTTTGCCCCCGTAGCGGTCCATGATGTCGCCAAATCCCTGCTCGTATGCGATAGCATTGAGCTTGTTGGCTTCAGGTTGGGCGGCATGGTGCTTCCACAGTTTGACCCAAGCGTGGGGATTAGCACGCCATTCGGGGAGATAGCATAGGGGCGTGCCATCTGCCCGTGTGGGGAGTATGGTGCAGGCAGTGAAATCGATACCGACACCGATCACATCAGCCAGATCGACACCGCTCTCAGCCAGCGCTGCCGGGATCGCGTGTTTGAAGACCTCGATGTAGTCGTTGGGATCTTGTAAGGCCCAATCGGGTTCCAGGCGGATGTCCGAGTCAGGTAGATGCTCGTCTATCACGCCGTTGCTGTAGGGATGGACGGAGGTCGCCAGCATGCGGCCATCAGCCACATCCACAATCGCCGCCCGACCCGATTCGGTGCCGAAATCAACGCCGACAGTATATTTTTTTGAACTCATTAAGTCCTCCAACTGAAGTGTAATTCACAGTAAGTAACGGTTTGTTTGGAGATTGCTTCGTCGCCCGACCCAAGGTCGCCCGACCCAAGGTCGCCCGACCCAAGGTCGCCCGACCCAAGGTCGCCCTCCTCGCAATGACATGACGATCCGATCTGTGCCAACTGAGTTCTATCAGGATGTCATTCGATTTCAAGGATGGCGGGGCGTTGGATGATCTGGCCTTCAATATCGATTGACAGTGTCGGCCACCCCTCGATATTGGTCAAGATCTCACTGCCTGATTGCCCTACCAGAATGGTGTCCTCGGACTTGACCCCTGTGATTGAGGGGTTCCAGGCGTAGGCCTGGCCGGCTGCAATGGTCTGAGCGGCGCTGGGTGTGGCCACATAGTCGCGTGGCTCAAAACTGGCAGGCCCGCCCTGGTGGTGTAAGGTCCACTCACCGGCAAAGCCTGTGCTCGTATAAGCTGCTTGTGCACGCTCGAACACGGCGCCCAGAGAGAGTGCGGGACGAGTGTTGGCGATGAATACCGCATCGATTTCGGCTACAGCCTCAGCTTTGCGGCGCAGGTCTGCAGGTAAGGCGCCGAAGTACACCAGGCGGGTGATCGAGGCCACCAAACCCTGCCATCGTCCGCAGAGCACAAGCATGGCATATCGTTCCATAACCTTGCCCGTGGGCAGGGGATGTCGGTAGTTGTAGATGTTCTCATCGACGGCAATGAGATTGACAACGGCCTGCGCCTGGCGACGTTGTGCCTCGTACGCCAGCAGGGCCGCGATCTCATACTCCGACATGCCCGGTTTGACGGCGCCAATGGCGGCGTTCATGGCCTTGCCGCAACGCTGTCCCAGCAGGCGGAAGCGCTCTTGCTCCTCTGGTGAAAGGTGGGTACGGTATTCTGCCAGTGCGCCTGAGATATCAGTGGCGTTCGGGTAGGGCACATCGGCGCCGATCTTCAGCCCGGATGTGACTTTCACCAGAGCATCCGTAGCCTCATACCAGGGATTGACCACGAATTCCCAACCCTGCGCCTTAAGCTCTTCCTCACCATCGAGTCGAGTTGCCTCGATATTGTTGGCGAACAGGTACTGGGCATCCGCCGTAATCAGCAGCCAGGCTTCACCTGTGCTTGTCGCCGTATTCACATACGAGGCAGCGCCACAAGTTGCCCAGGCAAAGTTGGCGACGCCATTGATCAGCAAGGCCTCTATTTCTTGATCTGCCATAAAACGGCGGATACTCGCTTGTCTTCGTTCGAATTCATTCATACTTCCTCATCCGTGAAATTGGAGAAGTGGTTCGTTGCTCATTGATCTGCCCGCGTTCTGCACATCCCATGTTAGGAAAAACGGCATGTGCAGCGTCCAGAATCAACACGCAACACGCAACACGTGATCTAGAGCGATTGCTTAATCGACGCCACAATATCTTTCAAGCCAGGAACTTCATTCAGAAAGGAAAGATCGATCCCGCCCTTCTGATAACCACGAGCATGGTAATATGTTTCCCAGCCCAGGTAGTTTTCGAAGGCCTCGTACAGAGCGTCGGCTATTTCGTCAAGATTAATGGCCACATGGTGCTCATATCCGTTTGCACAGATGTAGTTTAACAGACCTTGCAGGTTGGGAACCTCGACAACGCCGCGGCCACCAAAGGTATTGAGGGGATCGTCGGTAAGTTCACCCTGACCCACATAGGTAACGATCTTACCTGTGTAATCATCAGTCGAGACACGACAATAGGTGAAGGGTTCAGCTTTGACACGTCCCACAACTGCGCCATAAGTGTTTTCTTTGCCCACAGAACCGGCGATGATCTCCTGGTAATCCATGATGGGAATATCTTCCGGGACAATAGCTTGTTCCATGAAGACATCCTTGGGCAAGTTGGAGCAATGGAAGATCACAGCTTTGTTGGGATCGTCACCGTAGTTATTATTCCAATCGACAATCGCACTGGGTTTGCCGGAGGCCAGAGCCATGGCATACATGGCAACGGTGCCGACGATATCTGTCTCGCAGGCTGACGACATCAGTTGGTTGCTCATCATGCTCATTACGGTGCAAGGCACGATGCCGAAATATTCTTCCATGGAAGTCCAGCACTGAATAGCACTGGCAACCAGATCATTGTCCTCCATCCACTCCTGCAGGACTACGCCGAGCTTCGCCATCTTCATCAGCGATTTGTCTGGAATATCCTGGGTGCTGATGTAGGCTCTGATATCTGCCAGCTTTGCTTGCACCTTCTCCTCATCGTCGCCCAGGGCTTCGATACGGCCATACGCATCTGATAAATCGAGAGTTTCGACGGAGATACCGGCGCGTTCCAGCAGCTTTTCGCTGTAGCGCACGGTATTGAACGCCGGTGGACGAGCACCGAGTTGTCCGAAGCGTACATTCTTCAGCCCACCCACAATGCGACAGACTTGAACGAATTTCTGTAGATCCTCGCCGAAACCATCGCTTTCGGGATCGACAGTGTGGAGGGAGGTTAGAGAATATTTGATGCCATACTGTTTTAAGTTATTGCAGGCTGACATCTTGCCGCAAAAGGAATCTCGGCGATGAGCGAGTCCCATTTTATCTATTTCATCGGGGAAGGCGTGGATCAGAACGGGGACATCCAGTTCCGCCCAGCGCAGAGCATTGGCAACAGCTCGCTCATCGCCGAAATTGGGGAGCGTTACCAACACACCATCGATGTCGTCTCGATGTTCGCGGAAGAGATCGGCGCATTTACGGGCATCGCTGATACTCTCGATACTGCCATAGGGGGTGTCGTCTACGCTGAGGGTAATGGCACGAATACCCTGTTCTTCTAATACTTTGAGGATCGTCTCCCGGCCGCTTTCGCAAAGATGGCTTGGGAAAAAGCCGCGGTTACCGACGATCAATCCCAGTGTAGGTTGTTTTTGTTCTACTGCCATGTTGACCTCCGAGTGATTTTACAAGGACGGGGGGTAAGTGATTGGTGATATTCGGCGTCATGCATGTTACAAATGTGTCAGGTGTCAAGTCTTGGTGGATTACTGATTTAGGTCGTTGATTGGTTAATTCTATAAACTGCTGGGCGCATGGTGTGTTGCACCCGGGGTAAGCTAAACAGAAACTGGTTTAGACGAACTCGAACTCGCACGTACCATCAGGGTCGGTTCAATGAGGAAGCTACTGGATCGATAGATTGCTTCTCCTTTCTGTGCGGCCTCTATCATCCCTACGGCTGTCCGAACGGCGTGACAGCCCAATTCATGTTGGTCGTGGCTTACAGTTGTGAGAGGAGGCCAGAAATGGAGGGATTCGGGAATACCATCGAAGCCAACAATCGACAGATCCTGCGGGACCTCCTGATCGAGCGAAGCTATCCGTACACCCTGCCCCTGCACCACCTCTCCCGTGTCAGAGATGATATCTCCGCTGATAATTTTCATCAACGTGGACTTACCAGCCCCGTTCCTGC
>PIVW01001022.1 GCA_003353825.1 Chloroflexota bacterium | reverse complement strand
GATCTGGTCGCCGGCCTGAACTAGATCAAGAGCGAGTTGCAGGCTGGTGAAGGCATCGGTCCAGGAGGCGCCGTCGTTAGCGCCGGCGGTTTTGGCAGCATCTACATAGTAGATAGTGCCCTGATCGGGGGTTGTACGAAGGTTGGCTTGAGCACTGACGCCTGAGGACAGTAGCAACGCCAGGAGAAGCACCAGTGATATCAATACAATGATGCCAGCAGGCAAGTGAGCAAATCGTCGTGGGGAAGGGGTTGTGGTTTTAGCAGTCATGATCCGACTCCGTGAAGGTGTATGAGCGAAAAGGGGTGTTTTGACAGAGAAAGGCTGGGCGAAACTACATGCCAATTTAACGCATAATCGATGGCATCCAGAGCGATTCGTTCAACTCTATGTACTCATAGGCGCCCAAATCGACGGCATCGCCTACAATGCGGGGAAAGCCCTGCAGATCGTAAGGGATAGGTTCGGCGGTGTCGCCATCACCGTCGAGGTCGAGGATGTCAGAGGGCAACCATGCATTATTGCCGGCGTCGATAGCAGGAGAATCAGATAGCAGGCGCAGATTTCCGTAATCGTTGTCCTCCAGTGTGCTCCAGTCGCCGTCTCCGGAGTCGGGCAGACGAACAAAGCGCGGATCGGTATCGAGCATGGCTCCGTCACAAGTGACATTCTCCGGACAACCACCTTGCACCAGGCTGTCGGATATCGTTACTTGACTAGTACCTCCAACATACAGAACAGACCCGACATGACCCCAGAAGATACTGTTGTGAATAGTCAGGCTGCTATTGTAATTGTACATGCCGCCGCCGCGTGAGCCTGCCGAATTAGCCGTGAAGGTGACGTTTGTGAGGGTTGGATTGCTATTATCGACGTTGTACACGCCGCCGCCGCTATGGTCTGCCGAATTAGCCGTGAAGGTGACGTTGGTGAGGGTTGGATTGCTATTATCCTCGTTGTACATGCCGCCGCCGCATTCGCCTGCCGAATTAGCCGTGAAGGTGACGTTGGTGAGGGTTGGATTGCTCCGGACGCTGTGCATGCCGCCGCCACGTGAGCTTTGTACCCGTGCTTCGCTCATTGCTGTTGCTGCCCCTGCAGTGATGAAGAATCCATCCAATATCGTCGTTTCGCCAACCCATTTCGCCATGAGCACATGATAGACGTTTTCGCCCACGAGACTCGCTGTGGTGGTGAGCACCCCGCGCTCATCCACCAAGTCATTGCCGTCGATATCGCCGCTGAGTACGGTGGCATAGGCCTGCCAATCACGTAGAGAGATATCTCCTTCCTGACCAGGTATGCCGGC
>PIVW01001021.1 GCA_003353825.1 Chloroflexota bacterium | reverse complement strand
TTGGATGGCAAGTGGCAGGTGGCAGGTGGCAGGTGGCAGGTGGCAGGTGGCAGGTTTCGAAGCTTGCCACTTTTTATCATGTTGGATCTTGCGGTTCTTGATTTAGCGCAGTGTCAAGCGCATGCAGTGCCAGCAGCGTGAGATCAAGGCGATCACTGCCGCACTGGTCGAGAGCGGCGGCGCAACGTAACAATGCTTCGCGCAGTGCCGGTTTGGATTCATCGCCAGCAACATTCTCTAGCAGGTAGCGCAACTGAGCGACAGCGTCCTGTGATTCAGATGCGGCGAAGCAATTGGCACAGATTTCGAGCAACGCTTCGGTGGCGGGCATTTCGGCTTTTTTGGCCGATTTGCGCAGGGCCATTAATGCCTGAGCCGTGGCAGTATCGAAATTACTCTGCAATGAACGCCATTGCTGCAGGTAGTATTTTTCATCGCCGATGATTCGGGCGATAGCCAGACCCACCTCGCCACGTTCGGCGTTTGTCTCAGCCTCACAGAGCAATGCAAACAGCTCGGGCAATTGTTCCTCTGCATGCAGTTTCCCCAGAGCCGAGGCATAGGCGACCTTTAGCTGTTTATTGGGTTCCGTGCTCATCTTTTTTATCAGCACTGGAATACTTTCAACATCATCCAGTTGGGCGAGCGCACGCGCGCTCTCTGCGGCGATGAGAGCGTAGCGGGATTGTAAGGAACGCCGCAAGGCCGGAGCAGCCACAGGATCGCCCAGACGCCCCAAAGCACGGGCCGTGCTCATCCCCAATTCAGCTTCAGGGCCCTCCAGCATCTCGATGAGTGCATCACGCAATTCGGACGTTCCGGGCATGCGACCAATGGAATGGATGGCCTCATAACGAACGTTGTGGCTGGGATCGTGCAAGGCCTCGATCAACTCTTCGCTGTTGAGTAAGTTACGCGTGTCCCCCATCCTTTCGGTAGTGATCACGCGCGTCATCTCGTCGCCCGACTGATTGTACTGGATGAGCAATCGCATCGCCCGCACAGGGTTACCGCGTAGAAACATACCCGCAAATCGCCGTAACGTTACATCACCTTCAGCTTTCAGCCTGGGCACCACCAACATCGTCGAGGCCAATAAAATGACGGAGAGAATGAACAGTGGTGTATAGGCATCGATATAGATTAAGCCAATCTGCATCGTTGGAATAAACACCGTCCATTCAAGGATACGCCCTGAGATCAGAGGGCCGGTTCCGACCACTACGCTAAACCAGGCGAAGTAGACCGCCAAATAGGCCGCCCGTTTCTGTCCGGGAATGGCATTTACATAGAGATAGCGCGTCCAGCTG
>PIVW01001020.1 GCA_003353825.1 Chloroflexota bacterium | reverse complement strand
TTCCTTGGCCTCCGTTACCTTTAGGATTACCTCCTATGATAACGGATAACCGCTTGGGTGGGCGCAGTTTCAACGCGCGGTTTTGGCCTAAGTGGGCGCGATTTAGATTAGCATACACATGGAAGAAACAGGAAGAAGAGCGGATGAGCGGACTCCGGTCTGAGGGTAAGTGCGTAATATGCGGCAAGAGACTATCTTGGTTGGAACGCCTCGGGGGAGACCGACACAAGACATGCCGATGAGTCAGTAATTAGCGCACCAAGGATTATTGAAGCGATATGATCACCATGATCCAGGAATTACACCACCTTACCCATCAATTCCGACTCCATCTAATAGAGACATTACGGTTCTAACCAATTCTTCAAAACCTTTCACTCACTCATAGGAGGACAAGATCGTGGCGAAATGTTATCCGTGTGGTGGCAAAGGAACAGTCACCTGCCCCAGTTGCAACGGCAAGGGGGGATGGGGCGGTTCCAGCAATTGGCAACAATGTCAGAACTGTAACGGTTCAGGTGAAGTGACCTGTTCTACATGTCAAGGAAGTGGTTACTCGTAAACCAAAAAATGCCTACATGTAATGCCGCAAATACGGCTACTCAGCATGCAAATACTGTGACTCTCCCGAGTATCGCCCCTGCTCACGTTGCGGACGCAGCTAGGCGGAGTCGATCAACATCGCGTCCCTCGTCTGTTTGGCGAGAGGCAGGCGAGGGACGCATGTCTACTATCTGCTCAAGGATTCAGATACCATGTTGACACTTCTACTGGCTTTCATTGGCGGGATGCTGGTCAGCATCCCTGCCTTCGCCATGTTTAATGAAGTTGGCGCCAGTCCCTTCCGCAATCTCGAAACCGTACAACAGCTTGGCGGTTCTATCACCGACATCATTCTTTATTTCGCTCTGATTTGGCTGCTGCCACCTGTCGGGGCTGTCATTGGCGCTAAAATTGGTGGCAGGTCCGCCGGACTGCACTACATGTATCGGCGCGCCGTTGGTGGGCAGATTTTGTTTTCTATCGGTTTCAGTTTGTTACTCACACTTGTCGGTTCCGCCTGGATGTCCGTATCTGGTATGCCGACGAGAATGCAAACCCTTGCGTTCCTCGCTGTTGCTCAGATCGGTTGTACGCTTGGGGTGGTATGGAGATCTTAGGCTTGAGGCGCCCCCAATTGGAAGGCAAACTATGGCATGGTTCATGGAACCGGTACAGAGATAAAGAAGCACGTTTACAATTGAATGAGGAGAAAGGCTAAAAGGGCATAGGCGGTCTTTGCTCCGAGCAGTGATTGCGAGGAGCAAAGAT
>PIVW01001019.1 GCA_003353825.1 Chloroflexota bacterium | reverse complement strand
TATGTGACAATGACGACCATCCACCAGATGAGTCTGGTCATGACCGCTATCATCACCATGACCGGACGAGTGACGATGCTGGGCATCTCGCGGTGGACCGACCAAGGAGGCAGTTATCGAACGGTGCAACGCTTTTTCTACACAGTGCTGCCCTGGCCGTTGCTGTTTTGGTTGTTCTTTCGTCTCCATGTGCTCAATCCAGACGGCATCTACATCCTGGCTGGCGATGAGTGTGTGGTGACGAAAGCCGGGAAGAAAACACATGGTCTTGACCGTTTCTTTTCGGGATTGTATGGTAAGCCAGTTCCTGGACTGGCCTTCTTCGCCCTGGCGTTAGTCAGCATCCAAGAACGGCGGTCGTATCCAACCATGGTGGCGCAACGGGTGCGCAGCGAGGCGGAAAAGGCAGCGGCGCAAGCCAGGACGCAAGCGAAAAAAGTCAAGAAGAAATCGAAAAGCGGCAAACCTGGGCGTCCCAAAGGGCGCAAAAACCGGGATAAGACCCAGGTCGACCTGACAGCGGAGTTACAACACATCAAAATGATGGTCCACAAGCAACTGGCACTCATCAATGGGGTCCTTCCCCTGACCTACCTGGTCCTCGACGGGCATTTCGGCAACAACAATGCTCTGCAAATGACCCGGCAATGTGGCCTGCATTTGATTTCTAAACTGCGTCATGATGCCGCCTTGTACTTGCCGTATGACGGCCCCTACGGTGGCCGGGGGCCACGCCGCAGATATGGTGACAAGATCGACTATGACCACCTCCCGCCGGAATATCTCAAGCAAACCACCGTTGAAGATGACATTCAAACCTGCATCTACCAAGCGACCCTGTTGCACCATGACTTTGCCCAGTCTCTCAATATCGTCATTATCGTCAAAACCAACCTCACTACCCAGAAACGGTGCCATGTCGTCTTGTTCAGCAGCGACCTTGAACTCGCCTATGACAAACTGATTGATTACTATACCCTCCGCTTTCAGATCGAGTTCAACTTCCGCGATGCCAAGCAATTTTGGGGCCTCGAAGACTTCATGAATGTCACCGAAACTGCGGTGGCAAATGCCGCCAACCTGTCGCTTTTCATGGTCAATGTCGCTCACTCATTAGTGCGGGGCTTTCGCCACTCCTCCCCGCTCTTTGGCGTCCTTGACCTCAAAGCCCTCTTTCGAGGGCGCAAATACGTGTCCGAAACATTAAAATTGCTTCCGGAATTGCCTGAACCTGTTTTATTGGCTCACATCTTTGATACTGTGGCTGGGCTTGGCCGTATTCATGCTGCTGAACCTCGCCTTAACTCGCCCT
>PIVW01001018.1 GCA_003353825.1 Chloroflexota bacterium | reverse complement strand
AGGGCCTAATGCCCATTGCCGCGGATACAGCCCATCAGGCCCTGCTGCAGTTGCTGCTGCAGGGTGCGAGCCAGGGCGTTGTGCTCGACGCGGACTGGCGGCGCATGAGCCAGACGCTAGGCGTAGAATCTCCAGCGATTCTGAGCCATCTCCTCACCCAGACCCAAAGTGTTACCGATTCCCCAATACTCAAACAACTGGAACTATTGGCTGCCGATGAACGTGGCGCCATACTCGTCCGCCATATTCAAGGAGAGTTACAGCAAGTGCTGTCACTTTCCGAGTTGCCCGATCCTACTACAGGCTTTTTCGATCTGGGCATGGATTCATTGATGGCGGTGGAGTTGCGTAACCGCCTGCAGAGTAAATTGGGTGAGACGGTGTCGCTATCCTCTACCCTGTTCTTCGATTATCCTGACATCCGTACCTTGGCAACCTTTCTGATGACGCAACTTGACCTTGAGCAAGCCATGCCTAGCGAAGGAGGCGCCGATGACTCATCTGAAACCAGCAAAGTTCGGCAAGTCGATGACAGCCTCGTGCTCTTTCAACCACGGACCCTCAATCCTCCGCTCTATCTGTTACCCGGTATTTTCGGAGCGGCCGATGTCCTTCACAGTCTTCTCGACCGCCTTAGTACACTGGACCCAAAACGCAGTTACTACACCCTCCAATATCAGAACCTCTCAAACGATCTGTCACAGATAAGTACGCTTGAAAGACTAGCAGAACGTTTTGTCGACCAAGTTCGCCACGTGCAGCCTTCAGGACCCTATTCAATCGGAGGTTATAGCGTGGGAGGACTCATTGCTACCGAGATGGCCAGGCAGCTGAAAACTCAAGACGCGGACGTTTCTGTCATACTGATCGACCCACCCCCTGCGAGTCGATCCCATCTCCCCAATTGGGGAAAACAGGCGGTCATAGAATCGATCTCGGGTATGCTTGGCGATGTCTGGACTTTCGACGCACATGAATTCCAATCAGCAGAGGCGATAATTGAGGCATTGGCCCAGCAGAGCAGCCAGAATCCGGATTCAGGTTTGCCCACAGAAACCCTTAAGCGCATGGCCGAATCGGCCCACACATTACAACAGCTACTGGAGGGCCACGAATTTACACCCTACGGAGGAACGGTAGGGCTGATCCATTGCACCGCCCGCGACGATGTGGCCGTCCTCGGCGATGATCTGGGCTGGTCACAGTATTGTCGCCATGTGAGTGGGACGTTCACTGTCGAAGGTGATCACCATACCATCCTGACAATGCCGCAGGTAGCTACTCTGGCAGAGCATATGATGGAGCTACTGAT
>PIVW01001017.1 GCA_003353825.1 Chloroflexota bacterium | reverse complement strand
CTTTTCCGTACAAGCCGGAAATTAAAGCTAAAAAGAGCCGGATACACCAAACACACAAAAAGGCCACCAACGAGTTGAAAAGTCCACATATCAAGGGTGTGTGCACTCAATTCTGGTTAGTCTATCAGAGTTGGCTATTTCAATACCATCTGCAAATATCCTCAGACCTTTGCCTTTCTGGTATTTGCTGCCGTTGCGATCCCACAGGATTGTAAGATCCCAGCCATGATATTGCACATTATCCAGGCAGAACCAGTCCCACTGGTCTGAAGGTATCAGGGGGGAAATCCAAAGTGTATTATCCTCTCTGGGAATCAGTCCGATCAACCCGCTGATCACCAGGTCGCAAAACGTGGAGTGATTGTAGTATCTGCTTCGATCCGAATCGGGTTTTAGCCATTCACCGTTGATCTCATCGAGATATTCGCCCACGTACGGTTTCCCTCGGTATTGGTGACAGCGCGCGTACGTCATGAGGGCGTGGAAGTAGTCTCTGCTGCTAACGACTTGGTGGTTGTAATTGCGCAGCACATTCGCCATGGCCGTGAGCGTTTGGCTTGTTGCAAACGGCCAGACCGCGCCGTCCCACTCGCAGGTTCCAATGCCGTGACTTCTAAATTGGGGATGTCTGCGTTCAGCGGTTGTGATGCCCATGGGAGCGGCAAATCCTTGTGGATCGAGAAGCTGTTGCCATGATTGTTCGTACCCGGGATCCGGTACACCAAAATACCAGGGTATGAAACCAGTCTCCTCTCTGACATCAGCCAACGTGCTATCCGGGCCACTGACCTTGAAAAATCCTGCCTCTTTGTCCCACAACAACCGTTGAATACACGACTTGATTGACGATGCCTTTTTTGCATATTCATCCGCTGTAATACGCTGGCCGGCCATTTACGCTGTGTTGGATATGGCCACGGCGGCCCCATACATATAGCTGTTCAAGGTGGGGCGCCTGTTTTTCACCGTTCTTGAACCACTGATGGATTCCTCCATGCCGTCTCGTACATCGTATTGCCAGAACAGACCGTTATCCAGGCCCTTCTCCTTCTCCCACATCTGATAGTCATGGATGAATGCATTCAGCAGAGAAGTCAAAAAGCCCTTGTCCTGATTGACGAGATACCGCCGATATAGTGCCCATGAGCCCCAGTTGCTGTACTTGTGCAGGTGAGGCTGAATTTGCCCATTGTGACCGAGATACCAGAAGCGTGCATAGTCATCGATGTACTTGGCGTTGCGCAGCCACGTGCCCTCGTAGATATGATGGCCCAGTGCGCAACTGATCGTGTTGTGTTTGCCGCTGTGGCCG
>PIVW01001016.1 GCA_003353825.1 Chloroflexota bacterium | reverse complement strand
CCCCGTGAGTCGTTGCCAGTAGCGCCCTTTTTCAATTGCCAATCTCAACACTGTTAGCTAGGCTGCAATAAGGGTTGAGTTTTCCCCCATTTATCAACCACACAACTCAATAACCATAGAAGCCTGAGCAAACATGACTGATTATTCTAATTTTAACGCCAACTGGAACTTTCCCACCGCTATCCGATTTGGTGTCGGACGCCTGAGCGAACTTGCAGACGCCTGCCAACAGCTGTCGATGGTCAAGCCACTATTGGTTACCGACCCGGGAATCGCCGGACTGCCAATGGTGGAACAGGCATTGGCGGCAAACATTGCCAAAGGACTTCCCACAGGCCTGTTTTCGAAGATCAAGCCCAATCCCACCGGCCAGAATATCGACGACGGGGTAGCAGTGTATCGGGAAGGAGGGTACGACGGTGTCATCGCTTTCGGTGGCGGCAGCGCCCTGGACGCAGCCAAAGCTATTGCCCTCATGGCAGGACAGAATCTGCCACTCTGGACATTTGAAGATGTGGGAGATAACTGGACCAAGGTGGATCCAAACGGTGTGGCCCCGATTATTGCCGTTCCGACTACATCGGGAACCGGATCTGAAGTTGGTCGGGCTTCCGTGATCGTCCAGGAAGAGACCCATTCAAAAAAGATCATTTTTCACCCCAAGATGCTGCCTGGAATCGTCATCGCAGACCCGGAAACAACAGTCGGACTGCCTGCCGGCCTGACTGCCGCAACAGGTATGGACGCGTTGTCTCACTGCCTGGAACCCTATTCTGCGGGTGGGTTTCATCCGATGGCGGCCGGGATCGCAGTAGAAGCAATTCGTTTGATTCACCGCTGGCTGCCGGTGGCCGTCAAAGATGGCACAGACCTGTCCGCACGTGCTAATATGCTGGCTGCGGCAGGAATGGGAGCAACCGCCTTTCAGAAAGGCCTGGGCGCCATGCACTCCCTGGCACATCCCCTGGGTGCTATCTATGATGCGCATCATGGTATGCTGAACGCCGTTTTGATGCCCTATGTCCTGGAGTTCAACCGCCCTGTGATTGAAGAGCGCATGACCCGCCTGGCGGCCTGGATCGGCCTTCCCAACCCATCATTCACTGCGATCATGGACTGGGTCCTGGAAATCCGTTCTGAATTCAATATTCCAGACACATTGGCAGGTCTGGGAGTGGATGACAGCCGGGTTGATGAAATAGCGCAAATGGCTGCCGACGACCCCTCAACACCCACCAATGCCATTAAAGCCGGTGCTCCGGAAATGAAAGAGATTTTCCTGAAGGCACTTAACGGCCGGTAAGTAAGGATTG
>PIVW01001015.1 GCA_003353825.1 Chloroflexota bacterium | reverse complement strand
AGATTAAGAGTCGTGTTGCTGCACCGATGGACTTGAACGTGAGCAGAGTGCCAGTCTGGACTGGCCTGGATCCCGCGCCGGGGGCGTGGGATGCGTGGCGGATAGCTATCGTGGGGATAGCTGGAGAAAGGGGACTGTACGACCTTCTCGTGCCCGGGGAAGGGGCGGAGGCGAAGGTCGACAGGGCGGCAAACAGAAACCTGTGGTTTCTGCTCGCCAGGGCGACGGGGTCGCCGGCAGT
This sequence comes from Chloroflexota bacterium, assembly GCA_003353825.1. Next base: position 1,072 of record PIVW01001015.1, on the reverse strand, counting down.
CGGGATCGTCCGGGAGTTCGAGGGACGAACAGGGAGCCCGGACGGAAGAGGAGCCTGGATGAAGCTCCAAGAAATCTACGGTGGAATGACAGCAGAAGAGAGGCCACAGCAGCTGCTAAAGGCGGAGATGCGGTTGGCGGAAACCACCTGTGATGGACCCAAGAAGGCAGCAAATTTCTTGGTAGGACTCGGGGAACTCTGGGCCCTCTTCGAGCACCTGGGCGAGCCGAAGACGGACAACGCGAAAAAGGCGGCCCTGATCCGGGGGATCAGGGGTTCCCTGCCCGGCGTGTTCCAGCAGCTGGTAGCTCAGCCCCAGCTCGACTACGCCGGACTATCGCGTGTGCTGGTCTCGGCGACTAGCTATATGCAAGAGGAGGTGGGGAAGGAAGAACCTGTGCTGGGGATGCGGACAGCGGCCGCGTGCAAAGAATGCGGGAAAACCGGACACTCGGCACAAGAATGCTGGACAGCGCATCCGAAGATGAGACCCACCGGCAGAAAGAAAGCTAGATGTTTCGCGTGCGGCAAAGTGGGGCATCTCAAGAGAGATTGCCCGATGATAGCCCAATAAGTAATAATGCAGACACCCTTTCCAATTACTCAACTATAAGGCACGACTTTGACACGGAAACAGCAGAAGCGTATTTGTTTGATTATGAGTACTGGACACAAGGTGTCGGTGTTTGTGGATGGGGCGGCGAGGGATTTGGCGAGTGCGTTTGCAGACTTTCTGGAGAGAACTCACTTGTAGGGTCCCGGATAACTCACGGGACAGCCGGCTCAAGCGTTACAGGTAACAAACAGAAGAGTGATATTATTTAATGGTGTTAACGAACTACTCAATATATATATGTACACCTTATAAGGTGTACATGCTCACAGACAAACATAATTAGGGATCTAGTGGTATATCCTACAATCCCCTCACAAAAGCAGTTATGGGTGTGAATCAGCCATAACTGTATGCAAAATGATATGACAACTACACGAATTAATGAAAAGGTTTGTTAGGGATGATAGGGTTGAAGGTTTAGTATGGTACTTTGTCCTATAGCCAACAGTTACGTCC
>PIVW01000406.1 GCA_003353825.1 Chloroflexota bacterium | reverse complement strand
GATTTCGCGTGGTGCGGATTTTTACCGCCCTTTATCTGGGCGTCTGACATCGCTAACCACGAGATGTAGTGGCGCCATCGGCCGAGATTCGTGTTCGTCACGCAAAATCCCAAAGAGCCAGTTCGGTTAGGGCAAGGATCTGGCGACGATAGCGAGAGAGTGTGCCTAATGGCCCACCATGCCGCGGTGGCCTTTGTGATTTAGGGTGTGGTGGTTGCGTGGTTTCGTATTTCATAAAATGCGTTTGTCTTGGAAAGTTGTGCTCATGCATCCTGCAATAGTGATTGGTCAGCTATTTTAAACCCACGACCCTGCAGAAGCGTGGTTGCGTGTGCTCGACGCAGCACCACCCGATCATATGCGTCCAGCAGCGCTTTACGATGCTCTTCTTGGTCGTCAGTCAGATCTGTGAGCTGAGCTTGGCGGTTTAAAGTCTCCATATCCTCTAGTTGCACTTGGGATAGACTGCTGCGTGCCAACGCCCAAAGAGCATCATCTGATAACAGAGCCATGGCTTCAAGTTCAGTCTGCAGATCCAATGGCAAATCCTCTTCTACTTCAAGCAAAGGGGGGAGATGTCGACTCAGTGTTTGCTGCACTACCTCGTCAACCGACGCATGTTTTGTTTGTGCTTGTTGTTCTAACCGTTGATAAAGTGTCTGTGATACCGTGACTGAATGTAATACCATAACCTCTACTCCGAATGTTGTGACACAGTGTGGCTCTGTAGTATAGCACAATCAATCGCTCGCTAGCACGTAGCAAACGTCCTGTTCTCGCGAGAATCTGACCGGTCCGGCGAACACATTGGCTTGCCGCGAACTCACGATATCTTCACAGATCTCAGTCACTAGCCAACTTTGGGTCATGGACAGGTCATGCCAAATATTCAGAGCAAGCGAAATCAAATTATCAATTTTGTCGAGAAGTGTGGTTTGTAAATAGACCACACGCCAATTATAATATTCTGCATGAGGTTTATCTGCCATGTTTGTCAACCGTGAACGTGAACTCGCTTTCCTAAACGATCTCATCACCCGCCGTCATCCCGGACCGGCTCAGCTTATACTACTCTATGGACGGCGGCGCGTGGGAAAAACCGTGTTGTTGCACACATGGGCGCGGCGAAGCGACCTTCCCTTTTTCTATTGGGTAGCTGAAAAAGAGACCGCCCCCCAGCAACGTCGAAAACTGTATGCTCAGTTATTGGGCGTGCCTTTTGAGCAGGCCCCCATCTTTGCGAGTTGGTCTGAACTCTGGCAAGCCGCGGCAGTTCTGTTACGTGGACAACGCCGCATTCTCATTTTGGATGAATTGCCTTATGCTGCGGAGGCCGATCCAGCCATGCTCTCTGCCCTACAACACGCGTGGGATCAACATTTCAAAACTAGCGCGTTGATCTTGGTCCTTTGCGGCTCCCACGTGCGTACCATGGAGACCTTATTGGCCCGGCAGTCACCTCTTTTCGGACGCATGACCGGTCAGTGGCTACTGGAACCTCTCGCTTTCGCCGCCTTGACTTCCTTCTTCCCCACCTGGTTGCTAGAAGAACGGGTGGCGCTTTATGCCATGGTGGGTGGCATTCCCGCCTATCTGGAATGGCTAGACCCCAGGCGCTCGCTGGTAGAAAACATCCGACATGTAGTGCTGGCGCCAGGCAGCATGTTTGTGGCGGAGCCGCAGTTTCTCCTTTATGACGAGGTGAGGGAACCGCAAACGTATCTGGCCATTCTCAAAGCCATTGGCCGTGGACATCACGCCTTGAACGATATCAGCAATGCCAGTCTGGTGGGGAAAGCGCATCTTTCCACGTATCTCGCCACATTGCAGTCGTTACGATTGCTGGAGCGACGCCTGCCGGTAACCATCCCGCCCGCCCGGCTGCGGAAATCTCGCCAAGGTAGGTATCACTTCAGCGATCCCTATTTCCGCTTCTATTTCCGTTTCATCGACTCCTATCAGGCATATCTTCCTACTGAGTCCGAACGATTGTTAGCCGGCGTCAAACAGGGATTGCGGGCCTTCGTGGGGCAGACCGCTTTCGAGCAACTGGCGCAGGAATGGCTGCGAAAGCAGGGACGAGTAGAGGCGCTTCCTTTCGAGCCCGAAGCCGTTGGCAGTCATTGGAGCCGCCGCGTGCAAGTGGATGCGGTCGCTATCAATTGGCGGACGCGCGACATCCTGTTGGGAGAATGCAAGTGGACGGAAAAAGCGATCGACCGTAAGGTGATCAGGGAGTTGGTGGAAGAGAAAACGCCGAAAGTAATCAAGGATTTGCAGGCATATGGCGAAGTATGGAACGTACACTATGCTTTGTTTGCACGGCGGGGGTTCAGCGATGCGGCCAGGGCGTATGCGGAGAAGTGGCAGATATTGCTGGTGGACTTGACGTTGCTTGATACCGTTTTGCAGAGGGAGACGTGATAGTCGGTTTCGGGTGTAACCTTGCCATTGAAATAGTCAACCCACACTGTCGAATCAACGAGAAGCATCGACTTCATGTTCCTCGTCGACGAAGCGACTCATCCGAGATGCCTCCATATCTCCCTCCCAGCGAAGTTCGCCGCGCAGCTGCCGCACAGAAGCCTGCTCGCGTCGCTGCACTAAGGTTCGTAAGGCTTCATTCACTACCGCACGCGTGGTTTTAATACCGGTGAGGGCCTTGGCCAGTTCGACCAGATCTTGATCGATCACGATGTTTGTGCGCACATTCATGGGTTGTCTCCAAATAAGTGATGGAATGTGTATATTTTACGCAGTTCATGTGTACGGTGCAAGACCATGTTACTCTGTCTCGAACTGGAGCCATTGTCACCCGGCCAGATCACGGCGGAGGTGGGAAGACTTCTGGGCGGGTGGCAGAAGAGCGGTTGAATCAACATCAGATTGACAATTGTATATATGAGATGATACACTTCACACATGCTAAGGCTACCTGACCCCATTGCTTTCGAATGGGATGAAGGAAATCGTGATAAGAATCGAGAAAAACATAGCGTGAGCGTCACGGAAGTGGAAGAAGTTTTTTTCGATGTGGACAAGCGCGCTTATCCCGATCCCACGCACTCGTTAAACGAATCAAGAAGCATCATTGTAGGAAAAACAAGACAGGGTCGTCTGCTATTTATCATTTACACGATCCGTGACAAAAGAATCCGTGTGATCTCAGCTCGAGACCTCAACAAGAAACGGGAGGCCGATCTCTATGAAAAAACCACTTGAATTGCCCGAGTACGCAAACGAAGATGAGGAACGCCAGTTCTGGGCCGATATCAATCTGGCCGATTATTACGAACCTGAGGACGCTCAACCTGTGAGCTTTCCCAACCTCAAGCCCACTTCGCGCGCGATCTCAATTCGTTTCCCGGAATATGTCTTGGACAGGGTGAAGGAACGGGCCAATGCCATGGGCATGCCCTACCAGGCTTTGATCAAAGAAGCGGTAATCAAGGCTTATGTCGATGGAGAGCAAGAAGGGGCGTAGGGAGGACAAAAATGGCCCGGGCCACATTGATATTTGCCCAACGGAGTTCTCGCGGGTAGGGTCGAACCCTTGCGGTCGCCTTGGAGTCTGCCCACGGCCGCGAGCGCCAGTCAGAAACACCAACGACGAATGGAGTGCTGGTGAAACTGACCACGATCGCGGCCGGCGCCCTGCAAGTCAGGCTGAGAGATGTGAACAGAGCGGTTGGGTTGGTCGAGGTCCCACCGCTGGGTCTGCATAGCAGGATAGGTAGCGAGGATGAGCTGCCAGGCGCCGGGTTGCACCTGTTCCTGGGCCGGTAATAGCGCCACCGCCAGCTCCCCACCCTCCGCCTCTACCTCGACCTTGAATTGCTGCACCAGGGCGGCGGTGGTGGCCCAACCCTCGTCCCAGACCTCCCCTTGCGGTTGTCGATAGACGCCATATGCAGTGGGGATGTAATTGGGTCCCTGCTCTGCATTGCTGGTCTCAGAGCCCGGTTCGATCACGCCCCATGCTGCCAATGAAAGGGCCAGAGCGGGCGCAGCTACCCGCAAACGTGGCACGAGATAGCGAGATAGCGATAGAGGGCGGAGCGAGCAAAAGCGGGTTGGGTGAAATCCAGAGGTGGATCCGGTCTGGGTTCTGGTTCAGGCGACGGCTCAGCAACAGCCAGGGGATCGGGTTCAGAGCCCACCGGATAATTATGTAAAGTCACCCCTTCCCCTTCCAACAGGAAATAAGGCTTACGCACGCCGCCGAAATTCTCACGCTCTAAGGGCAGGCTGTTATTCATAACATCATTGCTTGGGAAAGCGGCCAGCAGCACGAGATCAGGCTCATAATTGCGGCCGATCTCTCGGTAGAACAGAAGTTGCTGATCGGTACCCCAACCGGCGACGCCAGCATTGATCACCTCGACCTTTTGTGCTCCCCCGGCATTAAGTGCTTGCTCGATGTAACTATGAAAAGAGGCATCCATGGGCAGGCGCAATCCTTCCGTAAAAGAATCGCCCAGCACAAGAATGCGGAAGACGCCATCAGGTTTGACTTCTGTGTATTCCTGGTCGATCAGCCCGGCGCTGTTGACCCTGGCATAGGCATAATATTCGCCTGCCGGATTGAAGTAATATCCCTCTGCGCCCGCTTCATGGTACCAGCCAAAGCGATCATCATCTGCCCAGAAGAAGGCTGGATCACCGCTTGGTGGATCCATGCCCAGCACACGCACAGCCATCTCCAAGATAGCACAGGCCAGGATGGCACCGAAGAGGATAAGAAGCAGAGGGGCGAGTTTGCGGCGTTTTGACATGACAGCACATTCTATCTTTAGGCCGTGTCACTCACCAATTTCAAGCGAGCGTGTCACCCCTACAATCCCCTCGCGCCCTCACGTCCACAACCTCAATATCAACCTGTCTCAACGCCGCTCGCATATTCGCTACATCTCCCCCCTCTTCTTTGACCAACACCTGTTTGTGGGTGCCACCCGTTTCATTGATCGTTGCCATGGCTACAATCGCCCCACCATTGTCGTTGACGATAGTGGCCAATTGTGCCAGAACACCTGCGTTCCGTTCGACCCGTAATACAAAGCGCAGGCCGGGTTCATCTCCTCCACTTAGCATCTGCACTAAAAACCTGAAGATATCACTTTCAGTGATGATCCCCACCAGTTCGCCCTCCTCCACCACCGGCATGGCGCCGAACTTTTTTTCGAGCAGGATCCTGGCTGCTTCTTCCAAAGGGCAGTCGCGTCTGGTCGATATCACCGGGCAAGTCATGATCTCTCGGGCGGTCAATTTGTCCAGCAAAGTATTTGTTTCCCAACGGCTCAAACTGGTAGCCGGCGATGGCCTGCTGATCATAACATCGT
>PIVW01001014.1 GCA_003353825.1 Chloroflexota bacterium | reverse complement strand
AGGACGTCGAAGTTCTGGGCGACGAGGTTGGTCTGGTAGACCTTTTTGCCGTCTTTCTCGTAAGAGTTCATTTGGATGGTTCCTTGGAAGATAACCAGGTTGCCTGGTCTGCCGACTTTCTCATTGGCAAGGCGCTTGCGAAGAGCTTCGTTGAAGATGGTGGCACAGTTCCAGTTTGCTTCAGTGCTCCAGTTGCCGTCTTTGTCTTTGACCTGGCGGTCCGATGCGAGGTTGACGCGCATGACTTTGTCGGTTGCTTTGATCGATCCGATGCGGCCGATGATTTGGAATGTTGCGTTGTTGATCATGTCTGTCTCCAATTGTTGGTGTTTCGATGGGTCGTCTTGAAGGCAGATGGTTCTTGGGCGGAACAATCATCGGAGGAGATACTGGTGCGGCCCGCAGGCGAAGCCGAGGACACGGGGTATCGACGGAGCAGCGAAGCTGTTTAGTGATTTTTGCGACTAAGGTTCTCTGCCACGTCCCTCCTCAGAAGAAACGCCACGCCTCCGGAGACGGCTTTGATCTGACGGGACCGTTTCCCTGAATGGACGTACAGGATCGATTGACCCGACAACGGAACGCTCTACTCGAACGGAAGCCGGACGGGATCAGGTCAATCGTAACGGCATCTATCACTGAGTTGAACCAAAGGACCCGGATTGATTCACCAAACTCATTGGCAAAAGCGTCCAGCAAATGAGATAATTCGGCATGGGCAACGGTCGGGCGATTTTGCGCTCGGCGGCGCCGGAGTGTCAGTCGAAGTCGCCTGAGAGTATGATGTGCTCCCACCCCAGCTGCAAAGTGTAGGCCAACAGATCAGAGTCGAACAGCGGGCCCCAAAGAAGAAGCCGAAACCGCCCTCAATAAACTGTCCGCGCAGAAATGCCGCCGTGGGTATCACCAGCGTGAAACTCAACACTCCTCTGACGAAGACGTCAGCTGTTGATTTCTGCCTCGAAATCCTCAATCACACCCAGGATATCATCGAAAGTGGGTGCATCCCCGATGATCATCTCCCGCATGCCGACATAGTCCACGCGAAGGGCGGCCGAGAGACCCGGGTTTGGCGTGAGCCGTAACGAACCAGGCCTCGCATCCTGATAGTTTGCCCTGGCCGCCTTGAAGAAGACCGACTTGTGAAGCGCTACCTGCTCCAGCAGATCGAGGCTACCAAGGGCACGTACCTTGGCCTCATGGCTGATCAGTTGGGCCATATCGTAATAGTGGCGTGACATCCGGTCGGCGAGGGGCTTTGCCGTATCCTGATGGTAGAGCATGTGCAGGATCGTCGCCTTCTCCCAGAAGGTTCGCTC
>PIVW01001013.1 GCA_003353825.1 Chloroflexota bacterium | reverse complement strand
CTGGCGTATCGATACTATCCAGCAGGCCTTCTTGTAACATGACACCAATGAGGGTGGCAGTCACGCTTTTGGTGCATGAAGCCATCTCGCGCACATCGTCAGGTCCGTTGAGCGGCCCATAGGCCTCGGCAACAATATGACCGTTGCGCACGACGATCAGACTGTCGAGGTTAAAGTGCGCTTGGGACCACATCCCAAAGTAAGCCGCTAATTCTGCAGAGTCCATTCCCTGTGCTTCCGGTGTTGAGGTGGGCCATGCTGCGGTCGGCCATAGTTGATCCTGTCCGCTGACAGGTGCCGCGCTGAGCAGTGTAGTCATTGCTAGCACGCTGATCACGATCAATGAGAGTAACCGGATATTACGACTGATACGCATTGTTTGATCCTCCTGAGTTCACTTGAAGCCGTACGACTTGTCGTTGTTAGTGCGCAATGGAGGTGTGCAAAGAGGTCAATTTCATTATAGGATTGGATATGCATGGTGGGGGGAAGGGAAAAGTAAGGGTTTACCCTACGGCACGCGATCTTCGCCTATAATGCACATAACAGCATGGCATGTAGGAGGGTCCGATGAATGGTGTGACGGCCATCAAGGGGTATGAAGTGCGCGAACGCATCGGCAGCGGTGGGTTTGGTGTGGTACACCGCGCGTATCAGACGACGGTGGGGCGCGAAGTCGCGATCAAGATCATCCTGCCCCACTACGCCAACCACCCGGATTTCATCCGGCGTTTCGAGGCCGAAGCACATCTCATTGCGCGGCTCGAACATCCCTTCATTGTGCCGTTGTATGACTATTGGCGTGATCCACAGGGTGCGTATCTGGTGATGCGTTGGTTGCGGGGCGGCAACCTGAGCGAAGCGCTACAACAAGGAGCCTTCGATCTGCAAGCTGCGGCCCTGTTGTTGGATCAGATCGCGTCAGGACTCGCGTTGGCACACCGTAATGCCGTGATTCATCGTGACATCAAACCCAGCAACATTCTATTGGATGAGGAGGGGCACGCCTATCTATCTGATTTCGGCATAGCTAAGGACATTCGCGACGCTGATGGCAGTCAGACTGGCTCCGACATAATCATCGGTTCGCCCGATTACCTCGCGCCGGAGCAGGCGCGTAGCGAGCCTGTAATGCCACAAACCGACATCTACAGCATGGGCGTGGTGCTGTATGAGGTGTTGACTGGGCAGCATCCATTTCCCAATGTGACACCGGTCGAGCGGATGTACAAGCACCTGAGCGAACCGCTGCCGTTGATAGACATTTTGCCCGCTGATGTTGCCGACGGTGTGAATGCTGTCATCCAGAAGGCCACTACC
>PIVW01001012.1 GCA_003353825.1 Chloroflexota bacterium | reverse complement strand
GTGTAGGCGCCGGTATTGCTTATGGTAAAGGTGTAATCTGCATAGCCGGTCACCCAATCACCGCCGCTGATATAACCGCAACTCCCCGCGCTACCACTTGACATGTTCACTAACGTACCGCTCTCTCCCTCTCTGACATTGCTATTCGCTGTGCTTGTTGGCGTTGATGTCGGTTGTTGGGGGGTAGGGGTGCTGGTAGGTGGGAGCGTGCTTGTTGCCGTTGCTGTCGGTTGTTGGGGGATAGGGGTGCTGGTCGCCGGCGCTGTGCTTGTTGGCGCCGTTGTGGGGATAGTCGTTGGCGGCGTCGTGGGAGTTGCCGTCGCTGTCTGCACCGGGGTTTCTGCCATGCAGGCGCTGCCGCTATAGCTGGGGGTCGATGACTGGTTGAGCTCGATCAGGTCCAGGCGCGAGTTGGGTCGGCCTCCGTAAATACGCAGAGTGTGTTCGCCTGAGCCAAGGGTTATCGATGGGAACGTAGCCCAACCCCAGCCTGTGTTTCCCACCACGTAGTACCCTTGAAGCGTAGATCCGCCGTCAAATCTGTAGTAAAACGAGCCGGTTCCGGTGCTGTTATACGGATTCGAGACTATCCAGTGCATCGTGTAGGCGCCCGTATTGTTTATGGTAAGGGTGTATTCCGTATAGCCCGTTTGCCAATCGCCGCCGCTGATATAACCGCAATTCCCCGCGCTACCACTTGACATGTTCACTAACGTACCACTCTCTGCCTCTCTGACATTGCTATTCGCTGTGCTTGTTGGCGTTGCTGCCGGTTGTTGAGGTGTAGCTGTAGGCGAGGCGACGGCGTCACTGTACAACTTTAGCCAATCCAAGCGTGCTCCATCTTCGCGCAGGTAGATCGTGACCGTGCGCTCGCCCGGTGTCAGGTAATAGCTGACCGGGGCTGTGCTCACCAGATAGCCGCCACCTACACCTACCGGTAGGTTCCAGAAGACCTGGCTGCCACTGTCTATCTTCAACCAGAAGGAGTTGTCTCCACCATTGGATCATAGGCGCGCGCACTGACCTGATAGGTGGCGGCGGTCGTCATCCGCATGCAGGGTGTGCTTTTTTCGAGACGCATCTGCCACGGCCGTGGCGTTAGTGAAGTATACAGTGGCTGAAAATATGTGCCATCGCTATTCTCGGTCGGCGCTAACGACATGAGTCGAGACTAATCCGTTAAACAACCCGCCTTTTTACAATACCTTCGCCGAACATTTGAGCTAATGAGAAAGACAGAGCAGATTGTATAATTGTTTTTTGCAACCAGATTCAATCTGAAAAACAAAGGACAATCTGCTCATGATAGATATTATC
>PIVW01000405.1 GCA_003353825.1 Chloroflexota bacterium | reverse complement strand
TTTGGGACTTCCCGTCACGATCACGAATTTCCGTTTATGATTCCCCCACACCTAGTGGCTGGTTGTGTCAAGCGCCTAGATATAGTGTGGGAAAAATCCGTACCACGCGAAATCCCAGAGAACCGTCGACATATAAGACAGCCCGACCAGGTTCCAGCGAGAGGGTCTTTTCTAGGAACAGCGGTGTGCGCACAGGTCGCACCCAGAGGCGAACGGATACCCGATCGGGCGCATCTTCAAGCATAGCATAATGCCAGGGGATAAGACTAAAATCCCAGTATCAGCATTTGCATGCCGTCGAACCTGCAGCGATCGGAGATTCGACAGGCGTGCTTTCGAGGGGGTGCTAGCTTCGCCATGCGGTGACTCCAGGGATGGATAACGAATCGACATTATGTGTCATATGATCATTGCCAAGAACTACTACCTTCGGCAACTAAAACGTCGACACCTCTCTCCGACATCGCCAGACTGTGTTGTGAGCTGATTCCGTCATCTACAATGAGCTTATCGACAGATTCGAGAGGGCCGATTTTGATCAAAGATTCCATGCCGATTTTCGTGTTATCGGCCAACAAGATCACTTCTCTTGCTACTTGTAGCATCGCTTGTTTGACATTTGCCTTGGAGATATTGGTGTTAGAGAGCCCGAAGTCGATACTGACACCGGTGACTGCCACAAAGGCTTTATCGGCACGCAGATCTCGAAAGGTCCTTTCGGCAACCGGTCCAACCAGGGCGCTACTTTCACGACGCACCGCGCCTCCACTCGCGACCAAGGTGATTCCGGGCTCGTCTTTGAGCACACTGATAACAGGTAAGGAATTCGTGATTACGGTGATTTCTGAACGTCCCCGCAGCGATTCGGCAAGATAGGTGGTGGTTTTTCCTGCATCCAAAACAATGGTGTTGCCAGGGTGTACGAGGCCGGCAGCCTTTTGGCCGATTGCTTGTTTTAGAGCATCGATCTCTCGCGCAACATCCTGGCTGGCATCTACAACTTCCAAAGATATGCCAAGGCTGCGAGTATGATCCCGCATTGCTTGGCGAACATTCTGGTACCACTCATGTGAGCTGAAGACTTCGACAAAGCCAATGCGATGAGGCTGCCTGCGTCTCTGGCATTGCTTCAGCATGGCGTATCCGGTGCTGATGGTCGATAGTCTTTCAACACGCGCTTGATCGAGACTCCATCCACCATTGAGGTCTCTGCCATAGTAATCATCCAGGTTCTGTTGGGTGATGATCGCATAGGGAGTCAATAATCGCTCTGGCAGCCTGCAGTCATGAAAAGCGCAGATAGCGGCATCGATGCAAGTCTGTCCCACGATCTCTGGGAACATTGCAACGCTCACAACCGCCGGCGTACCGTCAGATATTAGCTTCTTGACGGCATTTCCTTCCAAGCCAAAGGTGACCAAGATGAGTTTGTTTTCATCTAAACCCGCCGCCCGGTATGCATCCAAGGCACCCAGGGCTGAGTCATCATTCACGCCGAAAATAACATTGATGTCAGGGTGAACTGATAAGGCATCAGCGGTAATCTGCCTCGCGCTCTCACGTAAACCCTGCCCATTGACTCGATAGAGTGAGAACCGTAGGGGTGGCATACCTCGCAAGCCCTCGGCGAATCCCCGGCTTCTGGTTTCGGTGTTGGGTTGAGGATAGGAAACATCCAGCACGTTCGCCATGTCAGGGAAATGGCGCTGGGCATATCTGGCGACCCACTGTCCTGCTGCCAGCCCGGCCTGGTAATTATCTACAGCCACCACTGTTACTGCCCCTCGATGGTCGGTTGCTTCTGCGATCACAGGGATGCCGGCCCGGCGACTGCGGTCAACCAGGAGCTGTGTCGCTTTTGTCTCCGTGGACACAACAATCAAGGCGTCTGCGCGTTCTGGGAGCGCCAGTCTCGCCTCGAGCATGCCTTTGCCGTTGGCTCGCTGTGGTTTTATATCCCCCTCTGTGGGAATTGCATCGCCATGCGTGCGCACTGCCTCTCCTTTTTGCTCCATACGTCGAAGGTCACGCCGGGCCGTTTCAGCCGAGCAGTTGCAGTGCGAGCAGATCTCACTGACTGTCACAACACCTTTTTGTTGTAATAAATGCTGTATTACCGCCTCGCGTTCGCTGGGGATCATGCCCGTTGGTCACCCTGACCGTGACTGAGAGGTAAGTACGTCAATGTACGTAACGTTACCAATATTATAGATTTAGCACGGCGCTGTCAATACGTTCCCCTGACCGAATTTGCCCGAATCCACAAATTCGGTCGAAAACAGGCAAAAGTGGTCGTTTTGCTGCGGCTGGTTGCGACCGATATCCCTGAGGGTCCAGCCGCAGTTTTCAGTCTGTGCAGGGAAAATACGGCCTCTCAGTGGCATTTTGCAGGATACAAGTGCCACCTTGTTTTGCGGACAATATTGAACTTGCCACATGCCACTTGCGACAAAGATCGGCGACTTGCTGTCGACAAACGATCACCCTATCTTGATTTGACGATAGCTTGAACAATGGCAATCAAACCGACAACAATCAAAATCACCGGCCAGTATCTCCAGACATTCCAACCCAGATTGAATGCCCCGCCAAAAATGATAAATCCGAGCGCGCTTGCACTGACAAGTATTAACCCGCCGCTCAAATTGTCAGAAATATCTCCATCGATAAGACCTGCCAAGAGGATGCCAATTCCGACAAATCCTGGCATCAGCGTCCAGATATAAGACCAACTCGACCAATCACCACTTGTATTTTGATAATACAAGATGAGGCCAATCCCGCCGACGATGGCGCCTGGGACCGCAAGCCCGCCCTCCCGTGAGAGAACGGCTGCGACCAGGAAGATGAAACCGACTGCAATGACCAGAAGGGGCCATTGAAACCAACCTGCGAACACATCAGGCAGGAACTGGACTATCAGGAAGCCGATCCCAATAAGAATGAGGATAATGCCACCAATTAAACCGCTATTTCGATTTTCCATCAGCAGATCCTTGTCAACAAATATCTTGTGTCAGACGTGGTTGAATTTGCGCAGAACTGATCTTTACATAAGTATTGATTATATGACTGTGTTAGGAAAAGCACAAGGGGCGTGGCCGTGCGGCCACGCCCCTCCATTGGCTTAAAAATGCGTCAGGATCGTGCTAGAATAAGCCCAGGACCTTACCGGTCTCGAGATCGAGATCGACATCGTAGAACACAGGTCGGGTTGGTAGCCCGGGCATGGTGCTCATCTCGCCCAGGAGTGGGTAGAGGAACCCGGCGCCAACACTGGCTCGAATATCTCTCACAGGTACGATAAAGCCTGTGGGTGCACCTTTAAGGTTGGGATCATGGCTCATCGAGAGATGGGTTTTAGCCATGCACATGGGCAATTTATCGAAGCCAACACGTTCGTACAACTCGATCTTCTTTTCCGCTTCAGGGCTATACTCGACACCAGCACCACCATAGATTTCCCTGACAATGGTCTCAATCTTCTCTTTGATGCTTATGTCCAGAGGATAGAGGAATTGGAAATCATTGGGCATGTCGGCAGCCGCCATGACAGCCTTGCCTAACTCCACCGATCCTGCTCCCCCGTCCATCCAATGCGAGCTCATGACCGCATCCTCAGCGCCAGCCTCGATGGCGATCTTGCGCACCAACTCGATCTCGTTGTCGGTATCATCCTTGAACTTATTGACGGCAACGACAACGGGAATGCCGAATCGTTTGGCGTTCTTGATATGGACTTTCAGATTGGAGCAGCCGGCTTCCAATAATTCGAGATTTTCTTCTGTGTATTCTGGCGCCAGGGGCCGACCTGCTGTCACTTTGGGGCCACCACCGTGCATCTTGAGCGCTCGAATCGTCGCTACCAGCACGACTACATTAGGGATCAGGCCGCTGTAACGGCACTTGATGTCGAAAAATTTTTCCATGCCGATGTCGGCGCCGAAACCGGCTTCGGTCAAGACGTAGCCATCGGGACCGACAAGCTTGAGTGCAATCTGGTCGGCGACAATAGAAGAATTGCCGTGGGCGATGTTGGCAAATGGACCCGCGTGCACGAAGGCAGGCGTACCTTCCAATGTCTGCATCAGTGTTGGTTTGATCGCGTCTTTCATCAGAACGGTGAGAGCGCCACCCGCTCCCAGATCATCGGCAGTGATAGGATCGCCGGCCTTGCTGGTGCCGATGACCATGTTACCAAGACGCTCGCGCATATCCGGCAGGTTGGTCGTCAGTGCCAGGATAGCCATGATCTCACTGGCAACAGTGATATCGTACCCTGTCTCTCTCTGGAATTTCTCTTTGGGGCCCATGCCGATGGTGATGCCTCGCAGATAGCGATCATTGGTGTCGGTCACACGCCGCCAGGTGATGCTGTCTGGATCGATGTCGAGGCGGACAAAGGCGCTGATTTCTTCGGGGGTGAGATCGTTGGGATCGGTCTTATCGATGCCCAACTTGGCCAGGCGCTTCATCATCACCGGAGCGAAGGTACGATTACCCTGTTTGTCGGGGGGGCACAGGCGGTTAAACAGGGATTGATCCGATTGGTAGGACTCGTGATGCACGCGCGTATCGATGGCCGCTGCCAGCAGGTTGTTCGCCGCTGTGATGGCATGGATATCGCCGGTCAGGTGCAGGTTGAACTCCTCCATGGGGATCACCTGGCTGTAGCCGCCGCCGGCAGCGCCGCCCTTGATGCCAAATGTGGGACCTTGGCTGGGCTGGCGGATGCACGTGATCACGTTTTCATCCAGAAACGCACCTAGTGCCTGGCTTAAACCGACGGTGGTCGTTGTCTTTCCTTCGCCCAATGGTGTTGGGGTAATGGCTGTCACCAACACATATTTGCCATCCGGGCGATCTTGCAGGCGATCACGAGTTTCCAGTGCGACCTTTGCTTTTTTATTGCCGTAGAGTTCTAGCTCCTCGGGCAAAAGCCCCATTTCGTCGGCGATGATGGAAATATCGAGAGGCTCGACCGATTGGGCAATATCGATATCGCTGGGGACGGGACGTTTGAGTTCAGCTAATTGGTGAGGCATTCCTATTGCTCCTTTGCACTTAATTAAGGCAGAAGATGGGATTTGAATGTGGCGGATATTCGGTATGAGCGCGCCTATACGACAGTGCGCACCAAGTCAACTAGAGTTTCCGAAACCAAAAAACGACCAGTGATCAGCGGGTCTGCTCATTCTGGTCGTCAAACATTATTTGTGTGGCGAGGTCATTGGGTATTCCTGCGGTTGTTGCGTTGGAGGACATCAGTTCATCGGTGACCTCTGAGAGTATGGTGATTATCGACGGCAACCAGGGTATTGTCATTGTCGATCCTGATGATGATACCATCAGT
>PIVW01000029.1 GCA_003353825.1 Chloroflexota bacterium | reverse complement strand
GTGGCACTGGGCATTCTTGAAAAGGGATTTTCTTTGGCGGAATTGTTCAAAATCCAAAAAATCTCACTGGCGCTGACTTGAATCTAATCAATCCCATTCAACGACCCCAGTGCCCATGCAACACGTCCACGCGTTTTAACCTATCGAATAGACCTGGCCGGTTTGTTATATCGACCTATGCTCAGGAACTTGATTTTCGCCCAACGAGCACCGTATGAATGTTGCGTCGCTCCTACTAGAATGGCGGGTTTCGCTAGTGCAACCATCACGTGACACGCATCACGCAACACGTGTTTTTCTAGAACACACGGAGTCCTGTTGAATCTGTTGTATTAGGGCACTAGTGTATAATGACCCCTCGAACATAACTTTCAAAGGAGCAGATACAATGGACTACAGCTATTTAGGTCGCACAGGTTTACAAGTGAGTGAGCTCTGTCTGGGAACCATGAATTTCGGTCCGGTGACTGAGGAGGGCGATAGCTTCGCCATCATGGATCGAGCGCTGGAACATGATATCAACTTCTTCGACACAGCCAATGTCTATGGTTGGAAGCTGGGCGAGGGTATCACCGAGCAGATCATTGGCCGTTGGCTGGCGCAAGGTGGCGGCCGCCGAGACAAAATCGTGCTGGCGACCAAAGTCTATAACCGCATGGGCGAAACGCCAAACGAGCGAGGACTTTCCGCTTACCACATCCGCAAAGCTTGCGAAGATAGCCTGCGGCGGATGCAGACCGACCATATCGATCTCTATCAGATGCACCACGTCCAGCGTGATACGCCCTGGGAAGAGATCTGGCAGGCCATGGAACAGCTCGTGCGCGAGGGCAAGGTGTTGTACATCGGCAGCAGTAATTTCGGCGGTTGGCACATCGCTCAGGCTCAGGCAAGCGCCCACGCCCGCCATTTTATGGGCCTGGTTGCGGAACAAAGTCTCTACAATCTGGCGGCACGCACGGTCGAGTTAGAAGTCGTTCCCGCCTGTCAGTATTATGGTCTGGGTATCATTCCTTGGAGCCCGTTGTCCGGTGGGCTGTTGGGCGGTGTACTCAAGAAGATCGAGGAGGGGCGTCGCGCCGAAGAGCATGTACAAAAACAGATCGACAAGCTTAGACCGCAGATCGAAGCATACGAAGCCCTTTGTACAGATATGGACGAAAATCCTGCCGATGTCGCCCTGGCCTGGTTACTCAAACAGCCTGCCGTGACCGCCCCCATCATCGGACCCCGCACCCAGCAGCAGCTCGACAGCAGCTTGCGAGCCCTTGAGTTGCAGCTTTCAGACGAGGTCCTGGCAAAGCTGGACGAGATCTGGCCCGGACCCGGCGGTCCCGCACCTGAGGCGTATGCCTGGTAAAATATCGGGAACTCAGTAAACCAGGAAACCAGTAGATCGGGAAACCTGGCAATTCGTGCCCCATTGATGACTTTGATGGCCCAACCCGGTCTACCGGTCTACCATCCCCCCCAAATGCGACCTACATCATGATTCTGGTTACCGGAGCCGCGGGTAAGACAGGCCGCGCTGTTATTCAGGCACTTAGCCAGAGAGGGCAGAACGTTCGGGCCCTGATCCGGCGGTCGGCTTATGGCAAGTCGCTCAAGCTGCTTGGTGTCACAGACCTGGTTGTCGGCGACTTAAGAGATGAGAAAGCTGTTCGCAACGTTGTCCGTGGCGTACACAGTATCTACCACATCTGTCCAAACATGAGCCCCGACGAGATAAGCATCGGTGGTCTGATTCTACAAGCTGCTGCCGATGGCGGAATTGAGCATTTTGTCTACCATTCGGTTCTTCACCCTCAAACCGAATCCATGCCCCATCACTGGCAAAAACTGCGTGTCGAGGAGAAAATACTGGCATCAGGCATACCCTTTACAATCCTGCAGCCGACAGCCTATATGCAGAATATTCTGGCACATCGCAGGCACATTTTGGAACAGGGCGTTTTCTCGGTGCCCTATAGCATTCAGGCCTGCGGTAGTCTGGTCGATCTTCTGGATGTGGCAGAGGTCGCAACCCGTGTGCTGACTGAACCCGGCCATAGGGGCGCCACCTACGAGCTGGTCGGACTCTCCAGCATCTCTCAACAGGAGATTGCGCAGGAGATAAGCACGGCTCTCGGACGGACTGTTCGGGCCAAGAAAATGAAAACTGATGCTTGGGCAAACAACGCTCGATCTTCAGGTCTAGAACCCTACCAGATCGAAACGCTCGTGCAAATGTTCCACTACTATGATTCATTTAGCTTCGCAGGCAACATGAATGTTTTGAGTTGGTTAATAGAGCGCCCACCGACGACACTGGCGTCATTCATAAGGCGTGAATTCATCTGATTTCATTGTAATCCGATATGCGGTGTTATTCAGTGACGCTCCGAACCGAATAATCTCGTCAACCTAGTCTACACCAGACCAGCAATTCCAAATATAAAAAAGTCGCTGCAACAGCAACAGGGCGACGAATTTCCATAAGATTCGCAGTCAGCGAAATGCTAATCTGCCATGCGGGTTGGTTGTATGTGCGGTTTTCGGGCGGAGATTGCTCACCTCTACACCAACACTACTCTAAAATGAGGAGAAGATCCATGGATCATCTATCCATTATCGATCATATTCTAACCACTACGCGCTCGGTACGCCGGCGCCTGGATTTTGATCGCCCCGTCGAGCCAGAGATTATCGAGACCTGTCTTGAAATCGCCATTCAAGCGCCCACAGGCTCCAATATGCAGGGCTGGCGCTTCCTGGTGATCACAGATGCCCAGAAGCGCGCCGCTGTGGCCGAGTATTACCGTCAGGCCTTTGCTGCCTATGTCAACATGCGCTCACAAAATCCTACCAATTACGATGAAGGTGATCCCAGGGCAGAACGAGCCGACCATGTGGCACAATCTGCCATCTTCCTGGCCGACAACATGCATCGTGTGCCCGTCCTTATTATTCCCTGCATCGAAGGGCGTGTGGAAGTTGCGGAGCAGGTGTTACCCCAAGCATCGATCTACGGTTCCATTCTGCCGGCGACTTGGTCGCTCATGCTGGCGCTTCGGGCGCGAGGGCTGGGGAGTAGCTGGACGACACTCCATCTCATGTTCGAGAAACAGGTTGCTGAGATCTTGTCCATCCCCGCTACGTTTACACAGGCGGCCCTGTTACCGGTCGCCTACTTTAGCGGTGACGATTTCAATCCGGCCAAACGTATCCCCGCTAAGGACCTGACGTATTGGAATGGTTGGGGCCAGTAGCTAGGAATTGTTCCTGCCACACATCGTCAAACCGCATTTTGTACATTCAAATTCCCAATCTCTTTTATGCCCACTTTACTTCTTGCCCTCGACCCAGAACTCTTTCCCAAACATTTTGATCAGGGATTGCCGGCGCCGGCCTTGATGTCGTGGCGGATGAACCTCTGTCTGCTCGATCCCCGCTCTGGGACATGGAAAACGTGTTGGGCGCTTCGTTCGTTTAAAAAATACATCACAGCGAAAAATTTAATCACCAATACCTTGATGAATTTAGCATTTTGAGATATAGTTCCTGCCAAGTAGTCTCAATTCAAAGGGTATTCCCATGGCAAAGAAACCGGAGTTTTATCCTGAAGAAATCAATCGACTAAACAAGGCTTGGCAAGAAATGATGGCCCGTCGGTCAGAGGGAACAGGGAGTGCTTGGGGCGATCATTATGTTTTGGTCAACATCCTACGCGATTGTGGGGTTGATGCTGAATTTGAAAGCAGTTCACAGGTGGAGAATTATGTCGAATATGTTATTACCTACGGAAAAGCTCCAGACATTTATTAAGTTTAAGCGGGGTGATATAGTTAATGCCCGTGGTCAAATTGGAGTTATTGTTGATGTGTTGCAAAGTGTTGAAACAGACAATATTTGTCTCTACATTCGCTTTGTGCATAACCTTGGGAATGCTCGTCCGTATGATATGTTGGAAATATCTTCTGAGCGGATGCTGGGTGTAGATAAATGGACATTAGCAACACAGATAGATTTAGAACAGGCCATTGCTAAGAGAAAGACTCGTTTAAATAAAGAAGTTGAGGAGTTACTGAATATTTCAGTTGGACAAAATGGTCACTAAGAACACAATGTCATTAAGTTAAGGGATGTAACCCAGGTACAATGCACTCTCTGCCTGGTTTTGCAGCGGAAACTGCTTGGAAAACCCCAACGTTTGACTACCTACACGAGTACAATGCACCTCAACTTAACGACATTGACTGAGAACAGACCACAAGAGTAGTACTGATTTTTGGCATGGTTCATTACGCTAGAAATCGGTCTTCACAATTATGGCATCATATACCAACGGGATGGAATCCCTGGCTCAAAGTACAAAGCGCCCTCAGGCGCTCGCGTGCTGGCAAACCAGGCCCTGAGGGGCCGGGCCCTAAAGGGCCTTCGTACTTTCTGCGACGAATTCCATTCGGTTCGTGTAAACACCAAAATTGTAAAGGGGACACGTACTCAGAATGAACCACGCCAGATTTTTCATTCGAGTGTGCCACATACTTTGGGTTTTCGCCATTTAATTGAGGTTGAATTTGTAAATCAGCCGTGCTGGTTCGCCAGGCCGTGCCTATCAAATCGTTGCAGCCGAATTACAAAGCTGGGCGTTTATTGAAGGATTCTAAGCCCTCAGTCGATTTGGTAATTGATGCTGATAAAGCTAACCCGTAATCGGCTGAACTCAAGCGATCATTAGCGCACATTATTCAGGCGCATTACCCAACTACGTTGCTCGCGCCACGTCGATTTTTCTGGACAATCTGGCGCGTTTCTTGCAGGGTGAACCTATGGTCAATCAGATAGACAAGATGGCCCGGACCGTGGGATGAACGGCCACGAAAAACTAACCCATGTCAAAGATAAGCCCCTCAGTATCGGCCCCGATACGCACGGCGGTCCTGGGCGCAGGGTCTTCACTGAGTAAATAGTCTGCTAAGGGTTCGCGCAGATGCCGCCTGATGATGCGGCGCAAAGGGCGGGCGCCCCATTCTGGATGGGTGTTTTGGGTCAGCAACCAGGTTTGGGCATCGTCGCTAACGGTCAGAGCCAGACCACGGGATTCGAGCAGTTTCATTTCCTTTTTCAGCATCAAGCGCAAGATCAGTCGCAGATCATCTGCTGAAAGGGCACTAAAGATGATGATATCGTCCAGGCGGTTGAGGAATTCCGGGCGGAAATAGTTCTTTACCGCCGACATCACCAAGTCGCGATGACGTTCACTGATAATGGCTTCTGAGAGATACTCCGAGCCGAGATTACTTGTCATAATGACGACGGCTTCGTTGAAGTAGGTCGTGCGGCCCTGTCCATCGGTCAGGCGACCCTCTTCCATCACTTGTAGGAGAACGTCGAGCACACGGGGATGCGCTTTTTCCACTTCGTCGAACAGCACGATGGTGTATGGCTTCTGACGCACGTGATCGGTCAGTTGCCCGCCCCCTTCATAGCCCACATAACCGGGTGGAGCGCCAATGAGACGGGCGACGCTGTGTTCTTGCTGGTATTCGCTCATGTCCAGTTCAAAGAGCGACTGTTCATCTCCAAACATGAATTCAGCCAGTGCCTTGGAGAGTTCGGTTTTACCGACACCGGTGGGGCCCAGGAAGAGGAAGGAGCCGATGGGTCGTTTGGGATCTTTGAGCCCGACACGGGCGGTCTTGACGGCGCGTGAGACGCTGAGCACTGCCTCATCTTGGCCGATGATCCGTTCTCGGATCGCTTCGACCATGCTGGCATAGCGAGCGCGTTCATCCATGCCCAGACGCGTGACCGGCACCCCCGTCATCAGGCTGATGGCCAGGGCGACATCTTCGTCGTCCAGGCGGGTATCACCATCGGTGGGGGGGCGGAAAGGATTCTGGTCTTGGGTCCCAGCTCGAACCAGGGCGCAACTGCGATGCAGCAAGTGAATGGCCGAAGCCGGCAAGGGTGTCTCGGTGAGATAACGGCGGGCGAGGCGGGCGGCAGTGATCATGCTACCGGCATTGATTTGTAGATCGTATTCAGCTTGTAGGTGGGGCCGGTGTACGGACAGAATAGCGGCCGCCTCCTCGATACTGGGTTCCGGCACCGTCAGGAGATGCACATATTCGACAACCGCCGGTATTTTTAGCAGGCGTTGCTCGTAATCCCCTTGTGTGACTGTGCCGATAATGACGGGGTCGGTATCCAGCAAGCCTTTTTGCATCGGGCGTTCAGCCTTGGGGAAAACAGCGTCGAGAATACCGCCGAAAAAGCGACTGATGTTGGGGATGAAGAGGATGCCGCCCTGTGATTGGCGAAAACCTGCTTGCAAGGCTTTCACAGGATCGGTGAGAAGGGCCGATTCATTGATCTCGACCAGTGATTTGAACTCGCCCGGACCTTTGCCCTCGGCCATCAACAAGGCCAGAGAATGCACGATAGAGCGCCTGCCTACGCCGGCCGGACCTACCAACAGGATGTGGCGATGCCCTGCAAGTGCCAGCAGCGTGCTCACATCTCGCAGCAGATCCTTCCGGTAAAAGACCGGTCTCATTTCACCACCGGCAGCCTGTGCGATGAGATCGTTGGCGGTGCTGTTGCGTATCTCCGCCTCGGCCATGAGCTGGTCGGTCATCGCCTCCGGCGTGATGCCATGGCGATTGAGAAAGGCGCTGGTGCTGACACCGCGCTCGGACATCGCCCCCAGGGCATGATGTGTCCCCACCTGGATCTCGTCCAACGCCTGGGCAATACCTCGACCTTCATCCAGGGCGACGAGCATTTCATCAGAGAGAAGAATGGCCTCATTTCCGGCCGACAGGAAGGTAAGCCGACCATCACGTCCAGAACGAAGCCTTGCCATTTGCTCGGCTGTTTTCTCGAACTGCTCCAGCTTGAAGCCCCGTTCCTGGCTGAGGTGGCGGATGAGACGACTGGCGTTGTAGGTGTCGCTGCGGGCGAAAGTGTACAGTAGCAGTTCGGGCGTGAGAATGGTATGCCCAAAGGCCTTCATTGTGGTCACTGCATCGTTGAGCGCGTCGGTCAGTTCAGGGGCGGGGATATCGGGGTTGAGTGAGGTCATAAGCTGAGTTCGGGTTTAGCGAGAGTTTGGGAGCAGGCCGGACAACATTTGTAGAGGCGCCGGCGACAACAAGCGGGCCAACATAGCGACGCCAAGATAAAGCAAGCTTACCACTGCCAGGGTTGCAAACGCCACCAGAATGTTGGATGCCACCAGGGGTTGCAGCAACAGTAGCGGAATCGTCAGCAATACAAGACCGAATAGCGTCCCCCATTTGAACTGCAAGTCTTCCCGTATCTGTGCGAAGAGTGCCAGGGCATACACCGTGAGGCCCAAGGTCATAGCCGAGGCCGTGCCGACGGCGCCAAATCGTGCTGTAAGGACTGCACTGCTGCCCCAAAAGAGAACGATGCCGATGGCAATGGCTATCAACTTGGCTCGGGCCGTCTGTCTGACTGCCGTGGCAACGGTGCCGACCCCCACCAGTACCAACGCCGGCAGCGCCAGCAACATCACCCGCAAGACGGTCGCCGAATCTCCATAGTCCTGGCCGAGGATGAAGGGCATGATCCAGTCGGCGGTGTATTGCACCGCCACCACCGCCAGGAGCGCCAGGGCCATGCCCCATTGCGTAACAGTCTGCAGCCAGAAGCCCACGCGCTCGCTCTGTCCCTCCTCTTCGAATTCACTGACCGTGGGTAAAAAGGCCCGGGTGAGCTGGTCGATGATGGTAAACACCAGGAAAAAGACAACCAGGGCCAGATCATAGTAGGAAATCTGTACCGGATCGTCAGTTTGTATCTGCACCAGGATAGTCCCTGTGCGGAAGAGGAGGATGATACCGACATTGGTGGCCCAAAAACCCAGGCCCATACGTGCATAGGGTTTGAGAAAACCGAAATTGGGTTTGAAAGAATTGCGCTTGTACCAGGCCAGGGTCCATAGTATGGCGATGGCTAAGAAGATGAGTTCGTTGAAGGTGTAGGCGGCCATCTGGGCGCTGAGGCCGTAGGCACCAACCAGCAGCATGGGGATAAGTTGGAATGTCAAACGCCAGGAGACCTCGAACGACCACTTGCCCATCTCGTTTTGGGCGTAAAGCACGTGGTAGCTGGTCCAGGAAATGATGTGGATGCCGGCCGAGACCGCGATGAAGAATGAGGGCCAACCCCGTAGCCACTCGGCAATGAGCGGCCCCACCATCAACATGATCGGTATCAAACTGATGGCGACTAGGACGCGCAGCAAAAAGGTTTGGCTGAATAGCTGCCTTGCGTCTTCCGGCTTGCGCTCCAGCAGGGAAGGGATATGTCTGCCAAAGACTTCCAGGCCGCCGAAATCACCCGCCCACCACAGCAACAAGGATATCGCCATGGCCAGCGCCAGTTGGCCGTAGGCTTCGGGGCCCAACCAGCGGGGCACGATGGCGGCCCAGAGCACACCGCCAATCAGTTGACCTATTTTGTTGAAACTGATGAGCGAGAGATTGCGGCTCATCTTATGGGCATCGGTGGTCATGGCGAGGGGTGGGCTAACTCAGTAGGTTGGGTTCGAGGCGTTGGCGCCCATATGCGACGACGCCTGAGTAGTGTGGCGGTAGTGCTGTTGAGGGCTACTGCCAGATCGACGGGGAACATCAGTACGAGATAGGGTAACCGCATCCACCATGCCAGTCCAGCTTTAGTACGAACCAGGGCGGCGATTACTTGCAGGTAGGGTAGAAGGAGGACGCCTAGAATGGTGCGTCCTGGTATGTCGAAACGTGTCCCTAAAACTCGATCACTGAGGATTTGAGCGAATGCCACGAGTAAAGCCAGACGGTCGAGATAGCCCGAACTAAAGAGGAACAATTCCAAGCCCTGGTTGAGCGCCGCTGCTTTACCAGCTTTCTGCGGAAAATTAAGGGCATGTACGGGCGTGTTGGCAACTGCCAGGGCGGCGATGAGTTCAGAGCGGTTATCTGTCGAATCGTCGTCGATCAGCAGGATACGTAGTTGTTCGTGGGAATAGCCATTGTCGAGTAACGCCTGCACCAGCGCCGGCAGGCTGGGACCATCATTGTGGCAGGGAACGAGCACTAACAAGTCGAGTTCATCGCCAATGGGTCGGGCGCTGGTGGGCACGGGCGTCAACAGGGCTGTCAGGGCAAAGAGCAGCCGCCTCAAGCTAAACAGCAGCAGAGTGAGGAGGTGCAGCAGCCGGAACAGGATCATGGCCGTATCAAAACAGCAAAACGCCTGACCCGAACATCTCTCTTATCTCTAGCAGGAGGGTGATGTCCGTAAGTCAGGCGGGCGCAAGTTTAGCTTGCCAATCGCAAGTAGTGGGGCGGGTGGGACTTGAACCCACAAGGGCTATGCCCGACGGATTTTAAGTCCGCTGCGTCTGCCAATTCCGCCACCGCCCCGGGTGGTCGGTTACGTTGCCGATAATAGCAGCCAGGTGCGGGTTGCGTCAAGCTGGGAATCAGTTCACAGGTAGGCGTGAAAAGCCCTGTTTCGGTCGGCTGGTGATAGAGCACGTCGGTTATCGTCTGGAACGCTGTAGTTTTGCAGACAGAAGCCAGATCTTTTTTTAGTGTATCTCAAGGGCCTAGACGTGGTATCAATGGACGCCATCACGCCGACAGCGGTGAGGCTGTTTCTCGGGCACCAATATGCGATCGACGTCACCTGGAATGAGTGATCGGCATCACCGGAATACGCAACAAGGAAAGATTCAATACATTTGAGCTCCTAGTTAAAGAGGTGGTCAGTATGAAACGGATAGGTTTCCGCACCCTTGTTATCACAATGTTACCTGTCGTGGGTTCAGTACTCATGGGGTGTACTTCTTCTGAGGAAGACACAATAGATAAGGCGGTAGAAAAAACGCTCACGGTTGTTGCCAAGATTGAAGGCACACTCACAGCTGTCCCTTTGCAGAAATCCCTTACACCAACGGCTGGAAACACGCCGGCTGCTCCAACCATAGCAATTCTTCACAAGACTGTTATTGCCAATTCGGAAATATCTACCAGGCAGGGGCCTAGCACTCTGTTCGATGTTGTTGGCACTATCCCTCAAGGTGCCACTGCCATAGTGACCGGCTGCAACAGAGATGAAGGATGGTTGCAATTGCAGAGTGGTGAATGGATTCCCGAATCCGCAGCCCCTGGATTTTCCTGTCTTGAATTGCCTGACGTCATGGGCCGAAGGATTCCAACCGACACACCACAGCCAAAACTTACATCTGTCAAAACAGGAAAGATTGTCAGGCAAGGCGTGAATGTTCGTGCCGGTCCCGGAACTAAGTATGATAAAGTCTCACCTATAAAACGTAGGGAAACAGTACAAATAAGTGGTCGAAATTCTCAGAACACTTGGTTAAGAGCCTGCTGTCATGAAGTATACGATGGGTGGGTCAACCGTAAATTCGTATAGCTAGATGGCCCATCAAAAGCATTACCAATCATACTTCTGACACCCTCCGCAACAGAAGAGCACTGCTACATCTAAACCAAGGCCGACTACTACGCCTCGACCGCGACCAACTGCTACACCTAAGCCCAGGTCAACCTCAACACAGTCGCCCACAAAGGGATGTAGCAGAACATTTATCAGGCAGTCGCAAATGCGTATGCGGACCAGTAGTTGACACTATGTATGCGTCACTCAGTAATGGCAGACCAACCTTTCTTAACCTGGGAAAAAGACACCCAGATGGTGATAGGTTCACCATAGTAATTTGGGGACGCAATCGAAGTAAATTCCCCTCGAATCCTGAGAGTTACTATCTTAATGAAATGGTCTGTGTGACCGGTACTATCAAGATGTATAAAGGAGTTCCTCAGATAGAAGCAAAACAACGATCTCAAATAAAGATTGGCAATTAATCATAGAGAATGGGTTGACGTCTTAACACCACCCCTACACGTCTCTCAGCTGACCGCAACCGTTACGCCTGGCAACGGTAACAGCTAGCAGAAAACGGTGGCAGCTTCAGCAGCGACGGTCACACAGGTCGCAGCTACGCCACATCTGTTAACATTCCCTCCTTGCGATAGACAGAGCAGTGAGACATAATATTGATATTATTGCCACAACTCCTAAACCAGTTACCGAAGAGTTAAACGTCAGTCGTGTTAAAATGAAATGGTACGTTTACCAGATGAATACAAAAAACCAGTTTCCGAAAGAAATAGCAGAAAGTGGGATAAAGTTATTACTCTATTTTTGGAAAATAGAATGGTCGATTTGGTACAAAACCAAAGAACAGGTACAAGAGGTAGGATTCTATCAACTTTAGCACTAGACCTTTTCAATGTAGTTAGCATTCCATATAAAGATGAACCGATATTTTACTGCATTGAACCTAAGATTTGGTATGTAGACTTTGCAAGAAGACATAATATTAAATTACGAATTCATGATTTCTATAATCCTGACCTATTTTTAGAAGATGGTACATGGGTTGAAATAACCCTCTCAGAAAATACGGCTTATAAAAAAGTATTCCGTTATGGACATCAAGCTAATAAGCTTCAGGTATTCTGGCTTGATAGTGACAATGGCTTTCACAAAAAAATGTGCCAATCAATTTGTTTTCCAAATGCTGAAGTTAAAAGTATTGAATGTTTCAATCATGAACTTAAAAAAATACCAGGTGGATTGGAAATAATTAGCAAGCTAAAAGCACTTAAAGAACTCAAGGGAAAAGTACTTTAACTCTTTCAGAATATTACTGTGCGTTCGCTCAAATTCGACACCAAATCTAGAATTCGTCTTTTTTGATCAGAATTCGGTCCTCGCTAGGCAATTTATTGTCAACTTGCGTGATCTTTTATCACTGAATTCGCTCTGATGAACATCGCTTCACCCAGCGTTGAGAACCTACATCCTGTATATAGTAGCTTGATAATTCGATATACAATATGTAGTAGGTAAGAGGATCTGAGAAAGTCAAAAAAATATGAGCGAAAGAACAGTATTAATACACAACAAGGTTCCGTGGTAGCCGACAAAGAATCGAGACTTTGTTCAAGAATGGCCCGGCGGAACTACGCCTTAAGATTTGAAGGTGCAAGATTCAAGATACTTATGAAACCCATAAACTGTCGTATAATCAAACGATAGGCTGTGGTACAAATCCCCGCATTGATTTATTTTGCCGTCTATGAAGTCGCGACGCACGAACCGATTTCTTACTTTTGAGGAGAGAGCATGATGCGGTATCTTAGGTTATGTATTTTTGCGGTAGTGTGTATGGTTTTATTCTCAGTTGCGGTAGGCGCAGCGCCAGCCAGCTTGATACCCAATGGAACCTTTGATACGGATGTGAGCGGGTTGGGCTATACAGTTTTGGGGCACGTTCTCGCACAGCGACGTTGAAGGGAATCCAGATGGCAGCAGTGTTGGAGCGGCGGAATTGGTAGGCGACGAACCGTTTTCGGGTGCCACTGCAATAAGTCAATGTATTGACGTTCGCACGGCGCTGGTCGATTGGCCTGAGATTGAAGGCAAGAAATACGCACTCCTATCTGGATATATCAAGATGCTAGACGACGGAAACATCCAGTCAGGATACGACGGAAACATTCGTGTAGATTACTATGCGGGGCCATCATCATGTGTGAATAACCAAAATGGTTTTTGGACCGATTCTGTTTATGAAGGTGAAGGATGGCGCAAAGCGGTGCACACTCATGAATTGCCAAGCTCTGCCCAGTTCATTCAGGTGCGATTTAGTGTGGATACGGACTTCAACTTTGGTGAAGGACCATTCATTCCCATTGGCTACTTCGATGACATTCACTTTGGACCACCAACTTTGCCAGTTTCCGCAATCGTCAACGGGAACGACATCAATATGACATGGGAGCACCTAGATTCCTATTATTTCTACGGTGTTTTTCGCAGCACCGACCCCTATTTTACGCCAGACGAATCTACGCTTTTGACTATTCCACTCCTGGAAGCGCCAACTGCCAATTACAGCGATGTCGGTGTAATGCTGTCCTCATCGAATTCCTTTTACGCAGTTCGAGGCGATATGAACCCGTTCACGGTCATTCTATCTCAGCCATCTATATGGGCCGTCGAATCCCAGCGCATAGGCAAATTCAGCTACCCCCTTGTGGCTGGGAGCTAACCTAAACACAGTAGACTCACCTTAAAGCAGTTGCACAAAGTCATCGCCAAACTACTGTATGCAGTAGGTCATATTTTGGAAACCACAATATGTAGTGGTTGGAGCAAGGGCTATGCCCGGCGGATTTTAAGTCCGCTGCGTCTGCCAATTCCGCCATCACCCCGGGTGGTCGGTTACGTTGCCGATGATAGCAGCCCGGTGTGGGTTGCGTCAAGCTGGGAATCAGGCCGTAGGTAGGCGTGAGAAGCCCTGTTTCGGTTGCCTAGTGATAAGGCACGTCGGTTATCGTCTGGAACGCATGCAGTTTTGCAGACAGAAGCTAGAGCCCTTTGTAACGTATCTCAACGGCCAAGACGTGGTATCAGCGGACGCCATCACGCCGACACTGGTGAGGCTGTTTCTCGTTCACTAATATGCGATCGGCATCGCCAGAATACGCACTATCGCCCGGGACGACTGGCACCCTTTCTGCTTTGAAAATCAAAAGGCAAAGTGCAAAAGGCAAAAGTATTATCCGTCGTTCCGAAAAATCACTCCTGCTAGGACTGGCAGTGCTTTGTTCTGGACCGATACTGTCTTCAAGCAAAAAGGACTGCCAGTCCTCTTAGTTGCAGGCATGGAGCCAGATTCCATGCCTGTCTATCCGTATGCATAAACGCGTATTCAGAGAACGTTTTACACGGTAGCCTGGAGCTGTGGCGGAGCTAGGGTCTGGACGGTTTTACGGTGATAGGGTAAGATACAAGTGTACGGAGATTTCACGCACGTATCACTAGCTCAAAGCCTTGGACCATGCCAGATAAAAACTACAAAATCGCTCCTTCAATCCTTTCAGCTGATTTCGCACGCCTGGGCGAAGAAGTGCAGGCCGCCGATGCCGCGGGCGGTGATTGGATACATGTGGATATCATGGATGGCCATTTCGTGCCGCCCATATCCTTTGGCTCGCCCATCGTCAATGCCATCCGACCGGTGACATCGAAACCGCTGGACGTGCATCTCATGGTTCAGCATCCGGAGCGGCATTTAGAAGATTGCGCAAAGTCCGGGGCGGATATCCTTACCGTCCATATCGAGGCCAGCCCACATCTGCAACGAAACATACAGATGATCAAAGATCTGGGCTGTCGCGCCGGTGTATCACTCAACCCGGCCACCCCACTTTCTTCACTCGATGAGATCCTGCCCGAACTTGATCTGGTGTTGATCATGACGGTGAATCCGGGATTTGGTGGACAGTCTTATTTACCCAGCAGCCCCCGTAAAATCGCACGTATGCGCCAATGGTTGGACGAGATAGGTTCGCGGGCCGAGCTTGAAGTCGATGGTGGCATCCATGCTGGTACGGCCGCCGAAGTGGTACAGGCAGGAGCAACCGTGCTGGTGGCCGGTTCGGCTGTGTTCAATGACCGGGGATCGGTGGCAGAGAATATTAAGCGGCTACAGGATGCCATTGAGTCATCTTCCAGCGTTTGATAAAAAAAGCCCGGCATGAAAACCGGGCTCCTCTTGTATCGAGAATCAGAAATCATGCATTCCAATCTGGCGGTTCCAGATCGGGTACAACCTCATGGTCAACTTTGCCGTCTAGTAGTTCCAGCGCATGTGCAAATTTGTCTTCAATTCTTTGATCGACGTAAGCAATGAGCGTGGATGAGTTAGGTTCGATCCCTTTCTCTATTTTCTTTTCCAACTTTTTTGGGATCTGCGCACCCCTGCTGTGATGGAGGACGGCTCCGGTAACGGCGCCAATCGTACCACCGGCGATCAGACCGGCGGGCCCTAACAACAGTCCAATGGCCGCGCCTGTGATCGTGCCCCATCTCGCATCATGCTGATGTGGCGCATAGTGTTTTTCGGTGACCTTATCATTCTCGTCTCTTCCCACGGCCGAGGCGGCAATAATGCCATAAATGGAGGGGTCCATTTTGCTTGTATATTGATGCAAATACTCAGCAGCCTTGTCAGGTCCATTTTCAAATGTTGCGATTACAAGTTCTACGGGCATAGGATACTCCTTCTGATCATCGTTGCGCGCTGTCAAATGTTTTGGAAGGTCAATTGTCTTGGAGGCTGATTGTAGTTTAATTTGATTGAGTCTGGCAAATGAGGTGGTTGAGGACTTAGAACAGAACAAATTGCCGATTTGCTTCCTGAAATAAGGGTAGAGTTCCGCAAGTTATTGATGTTTCAGTCCTAAGGCATTCGTTCAAACCGATACGATCCACAGCGTTGACAACCTTGGTTCTTTCGGAATTTGCGTGGCTCCTACTAAAAAGGCGTGGTTCATTAGCACAAACATCACGCACCACGCGCTTTCTAGTACCCCACGAAATCCTGTTGAACCACAACCATATTGCCGCTACAATTACGATACATAAGGTTTCAGTAGTCTCGCCACACGCTGGCAGGCCTCACCCAGGTATTGAACCTCACTTTCGCCATGAGCGGTGGTGTTACAGCCGATGCCGTGCATGACGTGGATGTCTTCCAAAAGGAAAGCGAGTTGGATAATCCGATCGGCCAGCAGGGTGTGACATAAGCTGGGATTCGATACCTCGGCGGATGAGTTCAGCGCCAAACCCTGTTTTCGAGGGATGACCAATCCATGCAAGGAACCGGCGGGCAGGTCTTGAATCTGGTCCCCTGAGAAGCGAACGTGGATGCCTTCGCCACTGAATGCCTCTTTCACGATTGCGCGAATATCATCGCCAGTCTCGCCAAGCTGCGAGTAGATTTCAGTTTCTCGCGCGATGAGGTGGGTAACAAGCGTTTTAGCAGCCAACAGCGAGGCCGGATGGGCGCAGTAAGTTCCTCCAGAGAAGGCCACACCGTGACCGCCCACTCGCCCGACCTGATCCAGGATGTCAGCACGCCCTGCCACTGCCGCCAGAGGCATCCCACCCCCGATGATTTTTCCTAGGGTGGTCAGGTCGGGTTTGACGCCGTACAACTGCGCCACATCCCCTGCTCGATATCGGAAACCGGTAATCACTTCATCGCAGATGAGTACAGCGCCATGGTGTTCGCTAAGCTGGCGGGCAGTTTGTAAAAACTCACTTGCCGCAGGGATCATGCCCCCGCCGCCGATAACCGGTTCGATGATCAGGCAGGCTATCTGATCGCCCTGCTCGCGAAAATGCTGCTGAAGTTGGTCGAGGTCATTGAAAGGGGTTGTGATCACATCTGTATCCGAGCTAGGGGGCAATCCCAGACTTTCGAGCTGGTCAAAGCCATTATTCCAATGCACACCCTTCAATCCCCAGGGCTGGGAGCCATGCCAACCACCACCCATCTTCAATACAAGAGAGCGGCCAGTGGCGGCGCGCGACAACATTGTGGCATACATCGTCGCCAGGGAACCGCTGGTGGTGAAGCGGATGCGTTCATGGCCCGTTTGTGCACAGAGGAGTTCCGCTAACTCGACCTGCAAGCGATCTACAAAACCGCTTTGCAAACCCCAACCATTGCTAAACGCCTGAGCGAGAGCCTGGGTTACCAGCGCTGGGTTGTGGCCTAGAATATTGGCAAAATGACCCTGCCAGAAGTCGAGCAAGCGGTTGCCGTCCTCGTCCTCGATCCAAGCGCCTTGACTGCGTTTGATGCGCGGCGGGAAAGGCTGTATCAGACGGACTGCATGGCTGCCGCCGTCGATGAGTGTTGATTCGGCCCGTTCTTGCAGCGCCGCAGATCTTGGGGCGTGGCGGGCGTAGGCTTCTGACAACATCTTAAGGAGTGGGGCATAATCAGTCTGGTTCATCATTGCCTCTATAATCGCTCACTGTGAGTTTATTCATGATTTCACTGCTATTTTATCGAAATTAAGTGGTCTTGTTGTTGAGCTAACACCGAGAAAGTCCAAGAAACTGGTCAAACCTCGCTCGAAAGCTTGTCTGAAACTATCATCCACGTCGAACCAGGCCTCTAGCCAAATGCCATTGACTTGCAACGTCTGTTTCTGCCGATCGACTTTCGCATCCATGCGTGCGACCAATCGATCACCAAACAACACAGGCATGGTATAGGGGCCATAGTGTCGTTGCGCAACCGGCTTGTAGATTTCCCAGATGTAATCGAAATCGAACAGCTTTCCTGCCCGCCTGCGGGCACTGACATATTCCAGTGGTGACAGAAAAGTGACTTCCTCTGTGGTCAAAGCGTCGATAGGTTGCCAACTCTCAGGTATTTGGCCGTTCTGCAGAGTCTCTAGAAGTGGGGCGTCGGCAGCCAGCATGTAGTACTCTTCCTGCTGTCCATCGATACGAACCGGCATCACCTCACCCGACTCTATCATGCTATTGAGTTTTTCTGTGGATTCGCCAACGGAAACCGGGCGGGCGATGAATCCCCGCCAGCCATACCGAAATTTTTTGGCGCTTGTAAGACCGGGTAGAGCGATTGATTTGCGGGCAAAGCGCGCCTCGGCCTCTTCGATACCGGCGTTGTACTGATAATGAGAGGGTACGATGTTTTCGGCGAAATCATAGACCCGTTCTTTTCCATGGCGATGGTGTGTCATCAGCTCACCGGTCAGCCACAGGTTGTACAAGGCCACCCCTGTATCTTTGCTGCTGCGATAGGCATTCACCCTCTGCCCCTGCAGTTCCCGACTTCGCACCGGACCCCGGTTTTTTACCTCTTCTCGAACAGCATCCAGCAGGCCAGGATTCGCCCGGTCGAACTCGACGAAACGGTCGCCAGATCTCTGCCGTTCCATGGCCACACGCCAACAGGGCAACTCCGACATCGGGTAGATCATCAGACCTCCTCCGTAGTCGAAAAACCGCCTTTCTTTGTAGGCAAGATCGAGAAGATATACGGGTTGGTAGCCGTTCACACGTCCCCAAAGAACAATGTCATGGCTCTGCGTAACAACCGAAACCGGATCGACCTGTACGGCCTCGATGGATTGTAGTGCTGTCTCTGCCCCTAGCTTACCCGCCCATCTTCGGCCCGGCCACAACCCCTGTTTGCCGAGGATGAATCTACGCCTGGTTTCATGTGAGATGGTTTCGATTGTGTCAGCCATACCGTTGGGAGGAGTAATGCGGAACCAGGTGGTGGGCAGAGATATGTGAGTTGGTAAATTATTCTAGAACAGTATAACGAAGGCGTCAGTGTGATACAAATGATTTCTAGTGGATGGAGATAGTGTCGCAAAAGGAAATGCGGCGCCACTACCGGTACAGATGCAATAGTGGATTTCAGCGGTGGTTCAGTTTATCATTGCTTCAGACCGATTATTTTTGCATCACGATTCAGGAAACCCCTCCTTTGACCTCTTCCAATTCTAACCACCACCAACTCAGTCTTTTTCACAGGCTGTTCGACAAACTATATCCCATCATCCGTTTTACCTACGAAAGGATTTTGGCGCACGATTGGTTTTCGGAGGTGACACCTCAACTCTGGTTAGGTGGCGCCCCGACCTATCGCCGTGATTACGAATTGCTGCTAGATCATGGTATCGGCGCCGTTGTCAACATCCGTGCCGAACGACAGGACGAAACCGCCTATTACGATCTTCACCACATATCCCATGTGCAGTATAAAGTGCCTGATGTCAGCGTGCCTGATCAGGCAGTTATCACCGAGGCTGTCGGTTGGATACGGGACGAAGTTCAGGAGGGGCGGGTAGTGTTGGTGCATTGTGCAAAAGGGCGCGGGCGCTCGGCAACACTCCTGGCAGCCTACCTGATGCGAGAAGAGGGCATGAGCTTTGACGAAGCCAATCAACTTCTGAAGTCGAAGCGCCCCCTGACAAAACTACAATCCAAACATAAAGCAGTCTTAGAATCCTGGATGAAGACACAAATGTAACGCCCCAGTGCCAGACATCAGTCAAAAATAGGGTGGTGGCTATTTTTGACTGATGTCTGGCTAGAGATTTGGAACCCTGTAGACCGGTATACCTGTAGACCTGGGCGCTATAGTCTTCCAGAAAAAGATTTTGAATCTGCAGGCGTATTTACCAGGGGAAAGTCTGGCAAAAAGTCAAAATCATTATCTGAACATCTATATCACCTGCCGATCGCCCTTATCATTAATCTTTGATCCTTAATCCTCAGAACAATAATTTTTCTGAAGATGCGGGACTCTGACGCTTAACCATGCCCCAATATTGATATCACCAGGTTACACGATTGATCTTTTCATTTCTGCAATCGCAAGCTTCCGCCACTCTTCCATCTTCAGCGATGAGCCTACCGAAGTACTCAAAGTCGCCTTCGGTCTGCCAATTCCCAAGTACGAAAGGCGCAGGCCCGTCTGCCGCCACCCATACACCGTTAAATCTTCTGGCCACGTGCAAATGCGAACTCAGAGCAAAGCCACCGGCGCAACTTGGCCTGCCGACCGGATCACCGGCCTCTACCACTGTGCCTTCCGCCACGCGGTCGGAGATATGCAGATACTGCAGAACCCATCCCGTGCGGATATCTCCATCCATATCCAAATCGATAAGTAGCTCACCGTCCGTATTGAGCGCAACCACTCCGGGGGCTGCTGCTGCTGCCCAACTGCCGGTTATCTCACAGCTTCCGGCGATAACATCGTCGGGGACAAAATCGAGCGCAGCCCAACTACTGCCGCTGCCCCAACCTCCGTGTGGCCCTCCCGTCAGATACCATATCTCCTCGTCTGTCCAGGGAAGCTGAAGAGCAGGCTGCTCTAAACCCGCCGGTAGTACCGGGCCGGCATCCAATGCCCAGGGATCGCCGAAGAGCTTGTTGTATGCTTCACTAAACGCAGTAGTTTCTGCTTCTATGTTCTTATAGTGGATGTCTCGTGCCAGCATCCTGTGTATGGCAACGGTAGCTGGATTCAATCCAGGTGCGCCTCTTGCTAGTACGCCATTATGAAAGCGGATGGCGGTTTCTCCTCGATCCAGCCAGCCGTAAAAGCCTTTGTTCAGGGCATTGGCTGCCCATTCGAACTGAGCGAGCAGTCCTGTGGCTCCACCATTATGGCCCAGCGGCCGATCAATGGCTTGTTGCTCGGGCTCTGGGTTTGTGACCCAACCACTTTTGGCCTCCAGCAGCGCCAACAACACACGCGGTCCGATGCTATAACGCCTTGCTATGCGTTCGATGACATCTGCACCGCTCCATGTTTTTCCGCCCGCAACGCGCATGGTAAAACTCGCCAGATAGCCACCCTGGCTGTCGATAAACTCTGCGATGTCGAAATCGACGTATCCCAGACCATAGACGAATTCGCTGTCTGGTAGTAGTGATTCTACTGGTGTATAGTGGCTGGTGCGATGTGGGATGATCAGTCCTTGCCCAATCGCCACGAAATCTGGATTTTCGATAACGCTGAACTTCACGATATCATCGACTGAGACACCATAGCGAGCGGCGACGGTGGAGAGGAACTCATCAGGCCGGACACTGGTGAATTCCAGAGCGAGATCGGCTGCGACGGTAGGGCCAAGCGTCGGAACCACAAGGGGCGTTTGTGTTAGTGTTGGCGTGGCGCTGGGGGTCAACCGAGGCGATGGGGTTTGCCCGGCTTTTCTCTGTATCGCATTCGATCCCTTCACGGTTAGTGTTGCCGTGGCCGGTGCTGTGCTCGTAGCTTTCGGTGTGGGCTGAGCAAGGCCACCAGGTGTTACAGCAATTGCACCCTTCTCTGCTCCAGCCCCTCCGGTCTGTGTCTGAGATCGTTGACATCCAACTGTCAAAAAGCTCAATGCCAGAATTAAGAGTAGGGGGATGATTGGGCGTACGCGTTTGACGACTATTGTAATCACAGGTAGGGCGGGGGAATTATCTGCTTGATTTTAATAAGTTAAGCAAGGTATGAAACTGGAGGTACAAAGCCTACTCGTGGTCTTTCGAAAATTAGGAGTTTGACCAAGTACTTGCGCCAGCGAAACTAAGTTTCATTTCAGACGCCACTTAATTTGGCAAGCGACCACATAGAATTATACAGATTGGCAGAAAAAAACTCCAGATTTTACATCCAAGGAGTCTGAGGCCATGCATAACAAAGCACAGCCGACCCAGGCCAGGTGCGGCTGTGCAGGATATTACGGTGTAATTAGCGGCTGCGCATCTACTGAGATTGTGCTCAGAAGACACGTCTCTTCTTATGAAGCACTGCCAGTGATGGGGAGCAGATAGGGTGGGTCACCTGCGTCGAACTCGATCTTGACGGCCCTTGATTCGCTGAGCACGTTGCCCTGCTCATCCAGGATTGCTACGCGCAGTATGTAGTTTCCATCCGGCATGTTATCAAATTCGTATTGCCAGCGGCCTTTTCTATTGGTCAAAACTGTATCCACCAGTACTCTGTCAATATAGATGCCTAGGGTGCTATCTTTTGGCGCAGTACCTCGAATTACTTTACCAGGAAATGCCAGACCATACCTAGGTCTTACGATTCTAGGCGGCCTGATCGCTGGCGCGCCTGCCGGGATTGTGACTTCGAAGGTCTGAGTGGCGATACGTTTTCCATCTGATATCACGGCCAGGCGCAATGTGTGATTCCCGACTGTGAGTGGATACGAAACGGCAATGTACCAGTTTCCTTGCTTACCTGCTTTCTTCTGGGCAATTCTCCTGTTGCCGTCGAACAGGCGGACGATAGCTCCTGGGACCGTATTACCACTAAATGTGGGTCGCCTGTTGTTAAGGATAGTGGTTAGCCTATTTGCTGCTACGACATCTTGTGTGGCTTCTTTGACCATCCCAGAGACATCTGTGGTCGAAAGGACCGTCCCATCCTTACCTTCTACCACAACCTGCACCGTAGCATCAGGTGTTACGACTTCAAGCAGTGGCAGACTCCATGATCCATCTTCATCTGTAGTTGTTTTGCCGACAACTACGCCATCCTGCTGCAGTATGACGTGTGTGCCGGGTGGATCTTTGCCTGTGATGGTGTTCGTATCGTCCTCTTCTGTGATCGCGACTTCAACACCGGTGCTGGGCGTTTGTTGTTCTTCGGCATCAGCTTCGCTTGTGGTATCGCCGTCACTGGTGGTGGTCTCGTCGCCGGTATCCGGCTTATCACTATCACCAGGTTTCGCGCCAGGTGTTAAACCTTCTTCGCTAGGAGCGGTTCCTTCAGCGGCAGAATCATCTTCGCCGGCCTCGGTGTCATCACCGGCACCTTCACCTTCGCCAGTTTCGTCAGTAGCGTCTTCCGTGTCAGTAACTTCTTCACCCGTGGCGGGTTCCTCCCCTTCAGCAGGTGTTGAACTCTTTTCGCCGGTTTCGGTATCATCGCCAGCAGTGGCCTCGTCATCGGTTGATTCTTCGTCGGCAGCTTCTTCCTCGCTGGCCGTATCACCTTCGCCACTTTCGTCAGCTGCATCCTCAACGTCAGTAGCGTCGTCACCTGCGGCGGGTTCCCCCCCTTCAGCAGGTGTTGAACTCTCTTCGCCGATTTCGGTATCATCGCCAGCAGCGGCCTCGTCATCGGTTGATTCTTCACCGGCAGCCTCTTCCTCGCTGGCCGTATCACCTTCGCCACTTTCGTCAGTAGCGTCTCCCGTGTCAGTAACTTCTTCACCCGTGGCGGGTTCCTCCCCTTCAGCAGGCGTCGAACCCTCTTCGCCGGCTTCAGAGTCTTCATTATCAGCGGCTTCGTCAGAGGCGGATTCTTCATCCGCAGCCTCTTCATCGCTGGCCGTATCACCTTCGCCAGTTTCGTCTACGGAATCCTCAGCGTCAGTAGCTTGTTCATCACTGGCAGATTCCTCACCCTCGGCAGGCGTCGAACCCTCTTCGCCAGCTTCCGAGTCTTTGCTATCTGTGGCTTCGTCTGCGCCGGGTGCTTCAACGCCGGACACACCCTCTCCTGGTGTCGCACCATCATCCTCGCCTGTTTCTGATGGGGGGGGATCGGCGCCCTCAGCCGTGCCTTCGCCAATATCGAAGTCTTGTTCCTCAGCACCGCTAGTGGCCTCTTCCTCTTCTGTTGACGTAGCGTCGTCAGCAGGTGTCGGTGTGCCGCTAACACTGTCGGGGCTTTTACCCGGAGTCGTCTCGCCATCGGGCATAGGAGAGACGACCGCCACTGTGTCTGGCGTTTCCGAGGTCAACGTTTCGCTCCCAGGCAAGGCGATGATAAGCACCAGTAGCAAACCAGCAAATGCGCCAGTGCCAATAAGCTTTAACCTGTCGAAACCTGGATACCAATATGGAGGACGATCATAACTCATGGATCACCCCTTTGAATGCAAGGTGGAATGATAGTTAGGTATTAATATGTGATGCAGTGACTTTGTGGTATCTATGTGCCACATGTGCTGAAGTATTAGGCGCTAGTTAAGGGATCTAGACCTCTGTTGCGGTTCTGTCCGCGAGATTATCGGCCGTCTCGTCGATCTCAGCGTCCGCTTCGGCAACGGCTTCTTCTAGTTCGACTTCCTCATCC
>PIVW01000404.1 GCA_003353825.1 Chloroflexota bacterium | reverse complement strand
TCGACACAAAAGGCCGTAGCAGAGATGTTGGTCGAGTTCAGAGACCGGGGATTCGTGAAGAGCATGATTGTGGTAACACATGACATGTCGATCCTGTACCAGATAGCTGATAGCATCATGGTAATGTACGCCGGACAGTTGTCTGAGAAAGCCCCCACCCGGACGATTTTGAATGCCCCGCGGCATCCGTATACGAGCATGCTGATTTCATCTCTGCCAGAGGTGGGTGTCCGGGTCTCCGAAAAGCGCTTGCAGGGCATTCCCGGCAATCCGCCCATGCTTCTCGACCCGCCTGCTGGTTGTCGCTTCAAAGAGCGTTGCCCCCTCGCTTTCGACAAATGTTTGGAGACGCCCCCATTTACGGAAGTCGCCAACGATCATTACGTTGCGTGCTGGAAGGAGCTCGAGACCAATGCTTAAACTCGATGGAATATCCAAAGTGTACAAAGTGGGCACTTTTGGCGGAGGTGATTTGAAAGCAGTCAGTGACGTCAGTTTCGAGATAGGAGCGGGCGAGGTGGTCTCTCTGATTGGCGAGAGTGGTAGCGGCAAGAGCACCATCGGCAAGATGATCCTACGCCTGAGTTCCATTAGCGAGGGTACGATAACTTTTGATGACGTGGACATAGCGACCCTGAAAAAGGGGGATCTCAAAGAATATTACCGCAATGTTCAAGGGGTTTTCCAGGACCCGTTTAGCTCCTACAACCCCATTTTCAAGGCCGACCGCGTTTTCAAAATCATCCACAGCGAATTCTACCCGGATATGAGTGATTCGGAATGGAATGCGAAACTGGATGGAGAGTTAAGGGCCGTCGACCTCAACCCCAAGCAGGTGCTGAATAAATTCCCGCACCAGCTCAGCGGCGGGCAGCTACAGCGCTTGCTCGTAGCGCGTGCGCTCTTGCTAGATATCAAATTCCTGGTGGCGGATGAGATCATCAGCATGCTCGACGCTTCGACCCGCATCGATGTGCTGAATATGTTGGCAGACCTGAAAGAACGAGGCCTGTCGATCTTGTTCATCACCCATGATCTCTCATTGGGCTATTACATCAGCGATAAATCATTGATCCTTTATCGCGGGCGCGTGGTGGAGATGGGGTCGACGGTCAAGATCTACGACAATCCCCTGCACCCCTACACGCATATGCTCATGTGCTGCGTGCCTCGCCTCGATCGAGAATGGGAGGATGTCGAGGTGGAACTGAAGGCGCAACACGCTGATCTCGACGGCGGCTGTGTCTATCGACAAAGATGTCCTATTGCAGTTGATAAATGCAGGGAAGAACCTCCGTTTACCGAAATCGAACCGGAACATTTTTCCGCCTGTTGGGTAAAAATCGACGCCAACGCCGAAACATAACAAACGCTATGAATTTCGGCTATTTTGATGGTGAAGCAAAAGAGTATGTGATCACCCGGCCCGATACCCCTCAATCCTGGAGCAATTACCTGGGCTCGACTGAGTATGGGGCGATTATCACCAACAGCGCCGGGGGCTATGGGTTCTATCGGTCGGGCGCGCGCGGGCGATTTTTGCGCTTGCGTTTCAACAGCGTGCCCATGGATCAGCCCGGCCGTTATTTCTATCTGCGAGATCAGGAGAGTGGCGACTACTGGTCGGCCTCATGGCAGCCGGTGGGAAAACCGCTTGACCGTTATCAGACCACTTGTCGCCACGGCACCGCCTACAGCATCATCGTATTTTGTTACGCCGATATCAGCACCGAGACCACTTACTTCGTCCCGCTGGGGCAAGCTTTCGAATACTGGCGGCTGAAAACTAGCAATGAGAGCGACCGTCCCCGCGCACTCTCCCTGTTCACTTTTTGTGAATTCACCAATCAATGGGATACGTATCAAGATCGGGTCAACCTGCAATACTCGCTCTTCATCGTACGCGGCAAGCTGACCGACGATGGCTTGCTTCGCATTGCCATCCAGGACAACCTAACCATCAATGGCGAAGCGGACTTGATGGACGATATGTCCAGCCGCACCTGGATGGCGTTGGTTGGTTCGTCGATAAGATGGGTATGATACCAGCCGCGAGGCTTTCCTCGGCCCTTATCGCAGTTATCACAATCCCCTGGTGGTAGAGCAGGGCCGGAGCAACAACAGCGACGTCTATGGCGATAATGCCTGCGGCAGTCTGCAAACCGATCTCACCCTGCAACCAGGCGAAAGCCGAGAACTATTGGTCATGTTAGGTATTGGTGATGCACGAGGGCTGGGCAAACGCACGCTGGCCGAGTATGGATCCCCGGAACGGGCCGAAATCGAACTACAAGCGCTGAAGAATCATTGGCATACGCAGGTTAGGCAGTCTGAAAGTGGAGACGCCCGACGCAGAGCTAGACCACACCCTCAATGTCTGGGGGTTGTACAATTCTCTGATCACCTTTGCCTGGTCCCGAACTGCGAGCCTGGTGTACAACGGCGAGCGCGATGGGCTGGGCTTTCGCGACTCAGTACAGGATATCTTGGGGGTGGTCGCAGCTATCGCCGATGAAGCGTGGGCGCGCTTGGAATTATTGCTTACGGGTCAGTTGGCCAATGGCGGGGCCATTCCTGTGATCAAACCCTTTGAACATCACCCTGGCCACGAACCTGAACCCGAACCGGAGGAATATCGCTCTGATGACCGTCTCTGGTTCTTCAACGCCATCCCGGTCTATGTGGGTGAGACAGGTGATTTTGCTTTCTACAACAAGGTACTACCGTATGCCGATGCGGGTGAAGATACGGTATTCGACCACCTGCATCGCGCCCTGGAATTCAATTTGGAGCGAAGGGGACGTAACAACCTGCCCTGTGGCCTCTCTGCCGATTGGAACGACTGCTTGCGGCTCGGCTACTATGGTGAAAGCCTGTTCGTAGCTTTTCAACTGCGCTTGGGCCTGACAGTCTACGCCGAGATAGCGGAACGCTTAGGGAAACGAGAAGAGAGCACGTGGGCGCTTAGATATCGCAACGAGTTGGACACCTATATTCAGATTCATGCCTGGGATGGCGACCGCTTTATTTGGGCGATTGCTGAGGATGGCACAGTGTATGGCACTAAGGATTCCGCCGAGGGACAAGTCTATCTCAACACACAGGTGTGGGCGGTGATCAGTGGCGCCGCCACGCCGGAACAAGCTACCTGTTGCATGGAAACCGTTCGCGAGCACCTGGCCACGCCCAATGGACTGATGCTATGCGCCCCACCCTTTGTCAAGACACCTATCGACGTGATGCGGGCTGTGGTTTTTAATCCGGGTATTAAAGAGAACGCGGGTATTTTCAACCACACGCAGGGATGGGCAGTGATGGCCGAATGCATGTTGGGCAATGGCGATCGCGCTTATAAATACTATCGCGCCTCTATGCCCGCCGCCTACAACGACCTCGCTGAAATCCGCCAGTGCGAACCTTATGTGCAGGCACAGGCTACCTACTCGATCTACTCGCCTCGCCCTGGCAACTCGCGTACGACTTGGCTCACAGGCGCCGCGGCCTGGGGCCTACTACAGTGCCACACGGTACATCCTGGGCCTGCGCCCCGAGGTGGATGGCCTCCGTATTGATCCCTGTATCCCAAGTACTTGGAAAGACTTCAGGGCAACACGTCGTTTCCGGGGTCATACTATCGAACTTGAGGTCAAGAACCCGGGTGCTATCTGCAGCGGGATCAAGTCTCTGACCTTGAATGGCGACGTGCTATCGAGCAATCTGGTCCCTGCGAGCAGGTTGTTGGCGCACAATCATGTAGAAGCTGTATTGGGTTAGAATTTGCTACGATCCCCCAACCACCTCAATTGCTAAGGATTGTTTCATGAAATACGGCTATTTTGACGACGAAAACCGAGAATATGTCATCACCCGTCCTGATACGCCCCTTCCCTGGATAAACTATCTGGGCACGGAGGGCTATTTCGGCTTAATTTCGAACACCGCTGGCGGATATTCGTTTTATAAAGATGCACGCCTACGCCGCCTCACCCGTTATCGCTACAACAATGTGCCGTACGATACTGGTGGGCGCTATCTCTATCTGCGGGATGATGATAACGGCCG
The DNA here is from genome assembly GCA_003353825.1 of Chloroflexota bacterium. The sequence goes on along the minus strand of PIVW01000404.1, from coordinate 1,299 downwards.
TTTCTGGTCACCCACTTGGCAACCGACGCGCAATGATCTGGAGGGGTATGCCTGCCGGCATGGCATGGGCTACAGCATAATCGGTTCGAGCAGCCAGGGCATTGAAGCGCGTACCCGCTATTTCGTCCCTCAGGGAGCCAGCCTGGAGATCTGGCAGACGACGATTACCAACCACCGTTCTTCGGCTGCCCAACTCTCCCTGTTCTCAGCCATCGAGTTCGCCCTGTGGGATGCACAGGATGATGCTACCAACTATCAGCGTAACTTCAATACGGGCGAAGTCGAGGTGGTGGATGGCGTCATCTACCACAAGACCGAGTATCGTGAGTGACGAGACCATTTTTCCTATTTTGCCTGCTCGGCGCCGGTGGTCGGGTTCGACACCCAGCGTCACGATTTCCTGGGGCCGTATCGGGCTTGGGATAACCCACATGTGGTCGAGCAAGGAGAGACGTTCGGGTCCATCACCTTCGTACCCATGCCACATGGCTTCATGTATCTGGTTGCAATCATAGACTGGTTTAGTAGATATGTGTTGGCTTGGCAACTTTCAAACGCCTTGGACGTAGGCTTCTGCCTTGTTGCTCCAGAGCAAGCTTTAGAGATCGGGAGACCTGAGATTTTCAACACAAACCAGGGTTCTCAGTTTACTTCCCATCAGTTCACTGCTCGTCTGCAAAAGGAGAACATTCGTATCAGCATGGATGGCCGTGGCCGAGCCCTGGACAATGTTTTTATCGAACGCCTATGGCGCACCGTCAAATACGAAAACATCTACATCAAAGCCTACCCCTCCGTACTTGAACTCGACCTCGGCCTGCTCGACTACTTCCATCTCTACAATTACGAACGTCCTCACCAAAGCCTCAATTATCTCACCCCGGCCGAAGTACATTTTCTTTCCCACCCCCAGACACTTACCGCTATGCACCACTGAGTCAATCGCTTTCTCGAACAATGTCGTGGAAAAAACATCCGGGCAGGGTTCATGAAACGACTCTGCCCGGACGACATCGTTCCCTGCGACGGCGATCGAGTTGCACTCCTGCAGAGCTCTACCCTCCGCGCAGGCGACTTCTATACTATCTCATTCCTAACCGTTCTCCCACTTTTTTACCCCCATTTATCACCTTATTTTTCCCACTTTGTGGTCTTGACAATGGGGCCCACTTTAATTCTCTTGGCTCTTTGGGATTTCGCGTGGCGCACCCATATGTAGTGGTAGTATAATCAGGGAAAAGTTTTGGAGGTAATGCAATGTTGAACTTATCGGGTCTCAAATCACGTAACATGATTTCG
>PIVW01000028.1 GCA_003353825.1 Chloroflexota bacterium | reverse complement strand
CATTCGGCTAGCGGCTAGGCGCAACGAGCAGACGAGTGTGTGTGTATCAAACGGAGCCGGGCGCGACGAATCATCATTTCCTGCTCTTCTCCTGCTATTCACTTAGCTCGCACTCCCATTCAAACCGATGGCAAAGCCAGCCCAGTCGATGTTCTGTAGTAATCGTTGATGATCCCGCCCAATGTCCGGCGACATGCCACTGGGCCTGTAGCTTCCGCAGGTGCTCGAGACACCGGCGATTGCTGCGCCAATCCTTGGTGCGGCCTGCGGGTGTTGTAATAGGTGGAAAACTCGTTCAGCACACGCCGCAGGTGCGCTTCGTTCCAGATCAGGATGTGGTCAAGACACTCACTTCGGGCAGTCAAAACCCATCTTTCAGCGTATGAATTCGCATTGGGTGCCTGGTAGGGTGTGCGCAGTATCTTCATCCCCTCTGACTCGAATACTGCGTCAAAGGAGGAGGCATACTTACCGTCATTGTCTCTGATCAAACAACGCAGATCTGTGTCAGTCTCACGCTCATCCAGCGTCCATATCATGTTTCTCGCCTGCTGGGTAACCCAGGCCCCATCGGGATTGGCCGTGACACCAGCCAGGTGCACGCGCCTGGTACCCAGTTCGATGAAAAAGAACACGTACAGTGTTTGTAGACGAAGTGTCTCCACCGTAAAGAAGTCGCAGGCCAGCAACTGATGCTTGTAGTGTCGCATCAACGTACGCCAACCTATCGAACCAAATCGCACTGGCGCTGGCAGGATGTCATTGGCTTTGAGCACGTTACGCACCGTGCTTTCTGACACATCATAGCCCAGTTTCAGCAGTTCGCCGGCGATCTTGCCATAGCCCCAGCGAGTGTTCTCTTTGGCCAGTTGCACGATCAGAACGCTCAGTTCTTTACTGATCGGCGGTCTACCGCCTGATTCCACCGGTTTCTGCTTCCACTTGCGGCGCACCAGTTCCCGATGCCAACCGATCACGGTCTCCGGTTTGAAGATGCGGAGGATGCTACCCAGCTGGCCGGTCGTGAGCCGACCTCGCTTTTTCAACGAGACTGCCAATACCGCCAGCGGCCATTTCTCTTCCCAGCTCGGTCTCACAGCATGTTGTTGTTTGCGGACGAGGATGTCCAGTTGTTGCCGCAGGATGAGGATTTCGAGATCTTTGTCGTCGTTGGAGAGACGGGCAATGCGGAGGAGGTCGATGAGCGTGGCGCACAGCTGCGCCAGAAGGGAGAAAAGCATGCTGCCATTGTCGTAGTCGGCTTTACAGGTGGCAAGAATGTGGCGGCAGCGATGTCAGAATGGCACAGTTTCTGGCGTCAGATCGGTGCGGATGAGGTTATTACAGGGCACGGGCGCTATGATCATACCAAATCGGCCTTGACCATACAAACGACCATCACCCTCGGTGTCACTCTCGGGCTCACTGTTAGACATCGCTAGGATTAGTTGTGACGACAACGTGCTCGATGCAGCGATTGCCATGTTCAATCATCACAAAAATGAATCGGTACCGAAACATGATGTCACAGACCTGGGTGAAATCACAACTGCAGATATGGCTATGTACGGGGCCCTTTTTGAGGACCCATGCCTACGTGCCAGCAACAAGAGTTTGAGGCGATCGATTTAGCCAGCAGACTTTCCCATCCCAATCAAGTCTGTAGAATTGCTGCTGTAATGAGATATGTGATCACTCCCATACTGAATCTGAACAGCCCCCGCTCTCAACATTCAGTGCGATCCCCCCGTGGCCGGTAATATCCCTGGCGGTGGGCTGATATCTGTTTGATAGCGAGGCATGATTCGGTAGCTGTCATCGTAACGACTGACGACACCGATCACAGCCCACTCATCCCCTTTGTTGAAATAGGGGCGCTGCCAAGAGAGATCCGAATCGACGTAGATCTGCGCCCCACCACTGCCGTCATCCAACCAGAAGCGATTTTCCCGGAAGCCTGTGATCGCTCCGACCACCATAATCAGGCGACCTTCCAATCCCGCACCGAGACTGCCCGTACGCACATACCGGGGTTGGGGCTCAGAACCAGGTCCGAGTACCGTGATCCATCTCGAGCTGGGCACGCTGAGTTCACGCCCTTTGTGAAACTCGCGCACGTATCCGGTCACACGCACACGATCGCCTAAATTAACTGAGGGATAGCGTCCGTAACGAAGATAGAGTTTTATACCTGCCGAACGATCCTGCACATAGAGGATACGGTCGCCGAATAATGCAGGTGGCACGGTCACGCGTCCTTCGATGGTGATGCGGGTATCGGGTGCAGCTCCATAGGCCCCGGCAACGCCCACTGTACCACTTGCCGGTGCGGGTCCTGCATAGGGAATTGCCGTTGGTTGGGGGCGCGGCGTCGGCTCGGCACGATTGGCACGTCCTGGTGTGACATCACGTTTCCCCCAGGGGCCGGTACCATCTGGCAAGCGACTGTAGGAGCGATCGAAGCCCAGAAAATCGTTCCACAGAAAACTGTCGGCGATGCTGAGATCAGGTCTGACCAGATGCAAAGCGCCGTCGCTGGCCGGCAAACTGAGGTCGCTCTCATTGCGGAAGATCAGCAGGTAGCCACGCGCCGCCACCACATTACCGGCAGGCATTCTGTAATAGTAGCCATCGGGTAAGCCATCAGTTCCAACCTCGCCTCGCCACAAACGCCACCCTCCTAAATCCACAGCATGATCGCTGTCGTTGTAGAGTTCGATCCACTCATCCAGATGCTCAGCTCTACCGTCTCCATCCCAATCACGGTTTTTAGGTGAAGGCAATATCTCATTGAGCGTAATGGCATGCGCTGATGGCGTCGGTGAGGGTGTCGCCGTGGCGGTTGGTGTGATCGTAAGGGTTGGGCTGGGCGTGAGGGTTGGGGCGATATTGTTGCTGCCTGGGCTGGCGAGATAGTTTTCGGTCCATCCTCAGAACCCACCCGTTCGACGATATCATTCTGCGAACGAGCCAAATAGTCGCCATAAGTCTCTCTATCTCGAATGGGTTTGGGACGCAGTTTGAGTGACGCTTTGCCTTCCATATCTCTTTTATACTTCCCCTTGATTACCTTCCATATTCGATCTGGAAATGCTGAGGCAATCTCTATTTGCCCAGCACCCGATGCTACCAAAGTGTGCAATCGCTCAATTTCATCAGGTGTCCAAAATAGACCTGTTCGAGATTGACGTCGCAGATGTAACTCATCAAAACCGTTGTCCCGCCACCTAACTTTCAAGTGCAGCCCCTGTCCTTTGGTTGGTGTTGCTTCAACACAGAACACGAAAGCGTTAATGATGGCCCTTTTTTCTTCATCATTCAACCTTTCCCAGTTCTCAAGCGCAGGGCCACACTTATCTCTAAGCTCCTTCACCTTCCTCATGCGTTTCGCTTCTGAGTCATCCTCAGCTAGGCTTGTCGTTAGACGGTTGTGCTCCTCCTGAATCGCTTCGTATTTTTGCTGGGTTGCCAATATCATTTGGGTGTTCGTCAGGTTACCCAAACTGGAGATCAAATTCCCCATCACCTCTTCTAGTCGCTTCAGATGCTGGTGTTGTTGCTTCTTGTTCTTGACATAGTTCTTCTCAAAGACAGCTATCGTCCTATCCCATTCACTGGCAGAAAAGGTCTCACCGAGTTTATTTCTAACAAGTTGAGCAATCGCCTCATCAATTCCTTGAGCTTTTCTTTTCCATAGCCATCTGGATTGGTCATCATGTGACACATGCGCATACACATAGTGTTGTCGAGATTTGCGCCAAGTTGTTCCGACTCTGCGCCATTCATCATTTTCTAAGGTGTGTATCAACCCAGCACATAGCGGTCGAGGTTGTGAACGCTCCTCATCTTTCGACGGACGTGCATGTTGCCTGGCTGGACGATACATACTGTTGGTGCGTCCATCTAGTGTTACTGCTGACCGATAATTGAACGCCTGCATAAAGGTGTCTTCATCAATAATCGGAGGATGGTTATTCCATATCACAATCGTATCTCCGTATAGCCAGTGGCCGATTAAACGGGCATTTATGAGCATCTCTTTTAACCCATGCCTACTGGGATGATACTTTCCGTCGTAGCTCTTTAGTTTGTAATTCACTTTATAACCTTCAGGGGGAGACACCTCGTCCGGCCGCGGATAGTGTGGACCATGTTGCTTAATGTGTTGCTGTGTTTTCCTGATATTACCGGAGAAAGCCAGAAAGAGCCGAAAATACTCGCGAACTACCTCAGCGTAGGGCTCAAAAATGGTGTATTTACGCCAGTTCTCATTCTTACTTCCATCCGTCAGTGTCTTCCTCATATCAATCATGTATCCCACCGGAATGAACGCCCCGGCCCATCTTCCCTCAAGGATAATTCGCTTTCTGGCCTGATGCAGCCTCCCCTTTATCACAGTATTGATATACTCTGCCGCCATCTCTGATTTGAATCGAAATTGACGTGCATGAAATAATCCGGTCATCTCATTGGCGAAGTCATAAACCATGCTCGGTGTCAATACCAGAACATTTGACCGCTTACATGCGTCGACAAAGATGTTGACTTGAATCTGAGTGACATCCCGAAATAGGCGATCTTCGTCCTGACAAGCGACGGCTCCGATTTTTCCTTCCGTGATAAGTTCATACAGGTATTTCATCCCTGGACGTTCATCAATCTTGGTCGTACCGCTTATCCCCTTGTCTCTATCGACCATGACGATGTGGTGCTCCGCCCAACCACGCAACTTAAGATACTCCACCATATCTACTGTCTGAATGGTTGTCGAGATATTCCCAACCTGCCCTTCTGTTGACTGCCTATAGTAGATCGCTATCGGCTTATCCGTGGGTAATTCTGTCAACCCTGTCATTGAGGGGAGCGCAGCAACTTGATGCTTCTTGTATACCCTATTACTCATGTTTGGTCTCCTTACGGTGTTTGGGATTTTTGTCACGACGGCGCAAATGGACGCGGATTAGGACTGCGTAGGCTGTAGCTAGATCAAACCCTTGCGGTTGGGCAAGTTCTGACACCTGCTTATGGTTTGGCTGTCTAGGCTCATTCATACACTTCCTTTCAATACAAAAAACCGCCAATCGCTGTGTTCGAGCAATTGACGGCTTGGCGGCAAACGAATAGGATATGCCTTAGCCTGCAAAGCTGCTCACACCAGCGATGTGGGTCAGCCTCAGTTGGATGTTTCCAGCATCCGCCTGAGGCGTTTTATATTTACATGTTACCCTCCAATTATCGCGCTGTATACGCGTTTTGTCTATAGCCATTCCTTACATTCTTGTATTTGTACTTCGCCGCCGAACCACGTTTTGGGCGGGGTGGTGGCATTAGTTGTGCCCACGCTGTCTGAAGAAACTCGCATACCAAGACTGTCCCACCATAGCGCCTTCGAGATCGTGCGAGTACCCATTCCAATTTTTGATATCGTCTCTCGTAGGCAGCCAGCGGCCCTTTCAGCGACTTTCTCCTCGCCCACTCTCGCAACCGCCCCAAATCCTGTTGGGTTTGCAACACGTTCATTACGGCGAAAAACTCCCACAACTGTGGATGCCGGCAGCAGGCTTTTCGAATTAGCGATAGCTTTAGTAGTTTTAATTTCCTCTGCATACCATGATCATAGTCGTTACCGACGCTAATTGCAATAGGCAAATTTAGGTTGCTATGGGACCGGGTTTTGGATGAGTTGCCAGATAGCTTTGAACTGCCTCTTCCGTGGTCAGCCAGGTCTTTCCCTTTTTCAGCGACCACAGTATCCCCTCCCTAGACAATGTGCGCAGGTGAGTGGGTGAAAGTCCTGAAAGTGCAGATGCTTCGGCCAATGTGAGTAGTGATAGAACATCAATTGGGTCATCCTGATTCATAAGGGTAGTCTACCCCGACTGCGGCTTGATGTGAAGGGCGGCCTTGGATTTTCAATGATTCATTCTGCACAGACACACCCATATTCGCCGGGGAGCGGCCAAGACTCAGCTTGCAGCGGGTGCGCATCAGCGCACAAAGAGCGCTGTGACGGTCGGCGGCGCGCCGCAGGCAAGCAAGTGGTCGCCGGGATGGAGTGGAGCCTCTGCTTCGCGGCTCAGCGTACAAGCTCTACACCTCCGCTCTGCCTGCGTAAGCAGGCACACAGCGGGGGTGTTGTGCTGAAACGCGTGCCTGAGCCGCAGCAAGAAGGGGAGGCGTAACAAAGTCCCATGCGAACCGCGCAGCGATAGCGCCGCCTGCACCTGCACAAGCGCCCTCACGAGCGAACATCTGTGAGCGAGCCGCTGCAACTGTTTACGGCAAATTTCCAACACAATTGCCATTACCATATAATCAACCTATTCTACAACCTCATATCTACGAATAGCTGGCTTATATGGCGACCTCTCAAGAGCAACCTCGTCTCAATGAATTGCTCTCCTTGAAACAAGCTGCCAAGATAAGCGGGCTGACCACAGGTTACTTGCGTCGCTTAGCACGCAATGATGACTTGTGGTGTATCAAGCTCGGTCGCAATTGGTTTACGACTGAGCAGGCAGTACGAGAATACCTGGCCCGCGACCGCAAGCCAGGGCCGAAATCAAACGATAGCCCTGGTAGTCAGTAAGAAATTGACAATTAGTACCGATAGAGGTACTATTTTGGCGGCCCAATAGTTCGAGCCGGCTTTCCCATCCACTTTACATCACGTTTGGCGCAAGACGATGCGCACGGCCTTGCGTGAGAACAAGGAGGTCATAGCCATGAGCGGTGGCGGTGGATCCTAAAGTCTCAAGCAGATCCAACTCTCAGGGGGCGACAGGCGACGCGGGCTTGTCGCCTTTTTCGTTACCAGCGCCAATGTAAATTGTAACGTTCATTCAGGCGGGGTTTTCGAATCTGCCAGGTGATCCGCCAACGGCCGTCGGGGAGTTGGCGCTTGGTGGAAGAAGCTAATGAATGTCGACGCTTCGTCAATTCCTCCGTCCCCCATACTTTCTGGGGCGGGCGCTCCTGGGGGAACACGATATGTATTGTGGCAACATGCATACGGTGATTAATAGAGGTCTGCCACAGTTCATCATCGCGCACAAAGCCGTTATGAATCCGACACCGCGATTCGAATACATCAACATCCCCTTTCATCCTGACACCACGCAACGAGATGAGCAAAATCGTTGTTTGCGCAGGGCGATACCTATCTACAACCACACCGGGTGAGCATTGATAATCAATTGGGGAAACACCGTCACTCCAAATCTGATCTTGAAAGGCGATGATGTGGTTTTGCAAATAACGAATGCGTTGCCGTTTGCGGTAGGTCGCTACCTTGCCAGCAGTGTCGTGGAGTTCCACCGTTGATTCATACTCCAACACCTCATACATGCCTTCATCGGCCATCCCCTGCCAGAGCTTGCGTCCCACCCTATAGATCTCAGCCAGGATATTCAACCAGGGTAAGCTGAAGAGCAAGGAGAGGAGTCGCTGTCCGGATGGGGTGAGGGTCTTGGTAATGAACATTGCAGACTCAGAATGGTACTTCGTTCGTCAGGGCACAATAGGAGCAGTAATCATAGAAAAACAGGGCATCGCTGCCGAACAAGCGTTCCTCTTGGGCGTTCAGATACTCGACAAACATCTGCATCCGTTCTTCGCTCAAGAACACACCCAGTTCGTAGAGCAACCGCGTCCTTTCTTCTCCTTCAATAGCTTCATCATGCCATCTGGCGCGTGCCATGAACCCGACAATTTGCTCATGTGAGTTGTGTCCCGACATTCGTACATCCAGCATAACGCAGTGGAGGCGCGCAGCCAAGAGGCAGGTGATGATACAATCAACCCGCATGTTGGAACGAGACAAACCAATCAGTAAAGAGGAAGCAGATCGCCTCAAAGCGACACTGGACGATCTTGTTCCCCATCTCGAACGGGAAAAAAGGCTCCAAGATCAGGAGGAAGAATCGATCTTGCAGAGCATTGAATGGGCCATTCGCCAGCGCACACGCAGTGCTCAGGTTCAAGGCGAATCAAGTATAGCCACTCACTTTGAACAATGGCTTGATAATCTCCAGAAACAATGTGTTTGGCTTCTAACCCAAGACACCTGGATATTTCCGGAAGAGTCCCGTTCCAAAGCGACCCGCCACGTTTCGGACCATTGTGTGAGTCATCTTGTTCTCGGCGTGAAGAGAACTGACAAGGAACTATCTAAAGAGTTGGTTCTACAACTATTCCACACATGGACAACACGCTTTGAGCCGGTCAGCGTCAATCTCTTGATCATCAACGCCGTCGTCAAGCGACGGATGTTCTACTACAAACGACAAACAGACCTGGGACTGTTGCGACAACCATTACACATCGATGAACACAAACGAGAATACGAGATTCACCTGGCCCTGCATCGCATCCTCAATCAACTTATCGAAGATGGGATTCTTGCAGACGACGACTTCTATGAACCACCGTTGCCATTTTAGCGACTAATAGGAAGCAAAACCGGCCGGTAAACAGCTGCCGACTTTTGTGCCTGCCGGGACGCCGTCTACAGGGCAAGACACATTGCCACCATAGCAAGCCTGGTCGTGCTCGATACCTTAGACTTGCACCGACCGATTCCGCTTTCCCTCCCAAATACTTTAACATATGATTAGACGGCTGGAGCAGACAAAACTCATCTCGATACGCTACAGATGTGTAGGAATAAGTGTTACAGGGTCAGAGCGTCCCGCCACATGCCAGATCGGTTTTGTCAGTACATCCTCCGACATGGTTTGGTCAAGAGTCGTGAAGTAGAATAGCCCCTCACCCCCAGCAAGTGAAGCATGCCTGACCATATTCTCCAACCGCTGGAGTGTCGTGGTCACCACCAACCAACGGGCGAAGCGATAGCCGAAGCGTTGGTGGAACACTCGACTCTTGAGATAGGCTAACCCCGGTTTCACCTTATCCCGCACAAACCGAGGGTTATCTTCTGTGGCTCGGTCAAGTTCAAGCAAATAGGCAAAGTCTCGAGGTTTTTCGTTGGAAGTAGAAGCCGACCGCTGGATAGCAAAAAAACTATCCGGGCGTACCTGGCGTTTCCGTCTCTTACCCAAACGGTTGTCGAACTCAACCGAATCTGGATTTGACAGGAACTCCCCTTCCGGCACCCAGACCTGCAAGGTTAATTGCGGATCATTTGAGACAGCCTCAGTCACGTTCAGGCGAAAATCGTTGACAGCCAAATCATGCAGTAAAAGCGACCAACGCGCTGTTTTCCGCCAGGGGAAGCTGCGCAGTCCTTCTCCCTGCAGCCCAGCTAGATATTTTGCCCCTCTCCTGCCCAACCAGTACACCTGCTCGCCTGCCGGGACCAGATGGCGCTCGCTGTCTGACGGACAACGCACATAATCATATGCTGCCAGGGCTCGCATTCGTTCTCTGGCCCAGGTGCCATTTTTGCCGGAAAAAAACTTGCGATCAATTTGTTTGAGACTCATGATACCATCGAAGATGTGAATTGCTTCCAGGATATGGATATCCCGCTCAGTCAGCCGAATCGGCGCAGAGTGTTCTCCCACATAGCTTCTGAACCTGCGCCTCATAGGGTGATTATATCAGCTCACTCTGACTCATATTCCTCGGCTGTAACAATGGTGGTCTCACCCTCGCCAACATTGGTCAAAACTATAACAGTTTTGCCGGTAGGCAACGTAAAGGATGATGAAACTTGCTCACCGTTCACAAGCGCCCGCTTATTGCGTCGTCGCCCTAGCTCATCTAGGTCGCCCCAATTTCCATCTAGATGGGGTTGCAGAAGGAGACACCAGTCCGTCCCCGCTTCGGTCAGCGCTCCCTCCGCCCAGGGCGAGATGAAAAGCCAGCCGAGGGGAAACGATACTTGTTCGTTTTCTGACCGACCGTCAACTTTGATTCGTTCCATATTGCCGTTTTCTGCTGTTTCAATACTCTTCAGGTAACAACAAGGTTGTCACGCTCCTATCCCATTCGGTGATCAGCCAAATCTTGATGCCGTTCGGCAACTCATAGGCTGAGAAGATGCGTCCCCCCTCCTTGAGCGCTAAGTCATTCATCTGTCTGTCTTCCTCCACCATATCACCCCAATCGCCAACTCGATGGCGAAGCAATAAGGTGATGGGATCAATTTTTCCCTTCTCGACCAGGACAGCAACCCCTCTGGTCATCACGGTTTGGCCCAGCGGAAACAGAGCTTGTTCCCTGCGATGTTCAAATTCGTTTCTCATCAGACTCCCTTCTTCGACAATGGCGTTTACCCGCTCGCCGCCTGCACCGGCTTCGCTGTTTGCAAATGGCGGCGTACAATCATTCGCACCAATGTTGATGCATGTATGCCCAGACGCTCAGAACTGAGGCGTAACCGTTGCACATCTTCGTTGTTAAATCGCACATTTAGTGACCGATTCAGCCGAGAGGTGAATCTAATCTGTGACGCTTCCATTGGCCCGAAATCGGTTAGGTCATGCGTGTCCCAGTATTCAGCCTCATCCGTAGTCGATGAGAACGTAGGAATGGAACGTTTGAGATTTCTATTGATGCGCAATGTGTTTTTCATCTCAGCTCAACCCGCAAGCGTTTGCCCAATGCTCCCGCCGCTTTTGATAGGGTGTGCAATGTCACCGACTGATTGCCGGGATCGAGCAGACGGGTAACGGCGGACCGACTTGTCCGCATCTTGTGAGCGAGTGTTGTCTGGCTCAATTCCATCTGCTTCATCAAATCAATAAGCTGATAAGCCAAGACTCGTTTGGTAGCGATAGCCTCCACCTCTTCTTTGATACCCTCCTCAACCAGAAAGTCATCAAAATCGCTGCCGATGTATTTGTTATGCATCATTGTCTCCTCTGTTTAATACTTAGTACGCTTGTCAACCGTTGTCGCCCTACTTTGATTTCCTTATCCGGTGTCTTTTGTGATTTCTTGACGAAACCATGTAGAAGCACCAGGTCGTTTTCTTGCGTAGTAAACAATATCCTGGCGTTTTTTCGATGCAGGTTTGAGCGAATTTCCCACAGTCCCGGGAGGAGTTTGCGCACCTTCGGCATTCCCAGCGGCCAGCGCATCTGCACAGTTCTGATGTCCTCAGCGATGGTTCTTCGTTCTCGCTTTGTTAGCTTTCGCAACCAGGCATTCACCGGCTCTCGACCCGTCCCTGAATCGAAGAACATCACCCGCCGTTTTATTGTTTTCTGCATTCTTCCTTATATCGTACCATTTTTGGTGCGCTGGTCAAGAGGCATTTTTTGATGCTCTTTTCCGATATCACCCACATCCACCCCATTTTCCTCCCCTTCAGTTTACCTGCAATGCAAAGTCGTCGGACATGGGATTCATCATAACCCAACATAGTGGCGGCTTCTCGCACAGTTTTCATGATATGATTCCTTTCATATCCCCCTGCCAGTGTGCCAAACTGCAGGGGGATATCGCTCTTCTGCGCGCATAAATATCATTCGCTAAAATTGTCAATATTGTAATAGTTGTACACCATTCGTAGTTCATCATTGCTGAGTGGCACCTCCTCGTAAACGCCCCAATCCTCCCAGAAGTAGATGCCGCTCACTGGTTCGCCCCACACATCCGTAATAATCTTGAACCCATCACCATCCCCGCCCCATGATAAACGAACCAGAAATTCTCGACGCTCTGACATCTCGATTGGCTCTCTGTGCTCGTCATGTTCTTCAACGGTTTCGACCTTATCCTCGCAATAGTCAATCAGTACATTTGAGATGTTTGTCAGTTGCTCATCAGCTCGGTGGCGAGCGTATATTTGCAACTCAGCAGGCTTATAACCACCTTTCTTGTGAATAGGATTCTGCATACGTTTCTCAGTTGTATGCTCATTTATATTTGATTTTGCCATGAGTGTACCCTCCATGATTCCCTTATACTAGCTTCAACTATACACGAATTCGTGCAAGAATCAAGGGGCAAAATTAATACCTTCGCCAATTTCGTTACGGCGTCAAACCAGACAATTTGATGGGAAGAAAGTGTCAAAAATTAGTCGTTTTCAAGGCGCTCATCCCTATTTTCGTTCGATATTCATCCTGATGTGGGGTGAAATTGGTCACGAGTCTGTCGCAAAGGGCCTTTTTCAATTTTGGCGAAGGTATTAAAAATAGGAATCAATCAATTTGAGCTGTCAGCCCAAACAACGCCAAATGTTCGGGCACAACAGGACCACCTTTCGCCACTTTCCGGAAATGACCACAGCCTTCCAAAAACAGCGCAAGGCATTCGAGGGCAAGGTATTAAAGCAGAATCAGCAGTTGCAGAAAAAAGCGCCTTAGTGTTGAGGCTCTGAAGGTAACGCCTCGATTTCGGCGATTACAGCTAATGTATCGGTGGTAGTGCCAAGCACCCATCAATACATATAAGTCGGGGTTCTTGTGATTGGATAGTGTTGTTGGTCTTGGGGGGAACTGGTCCGATGCCAGTTGAGGACATTGCGCTCGTTTTTTGCTTTTGGAGGCTCGATTCTGCGATTTTATGGGGTAGATATGTCCTATAGATGCCCTGCTATTGATTGTCCGCGGGCATAGCTTGTTGTTATTTGATTCCAAAAAGCGATACATGACACTCAAAATAGTGGTTATTAAAAACCATAGGAAGAACCACATTACATTTGTCCATTTCCCAGTCAAGATCGGCTCCATCGCACGCTTCCAAGGGCACCTCTAGAAGACGCCAAAATCATCGCATGCTTTGACTGGATTTCCCCGAAAAACGGAAGAAGACATACTGCAGGTAGGACTACACTTGAACTTGGTCAGTGAAATTGACCCTGTTTGAGAACCATCGGCTCATCGAAACACTTGAGTTAAGGCTAGAAATCTACTTGAAACCGAGGTGTTTTCGGAGCGATATCCTGAAAATCGTCGCAAAAAGTGAACTCCCAGTTCAAGTGCGGTGCTACCGCTGGATGGCATTGGGTCAGAATACCAAATTACTTTTGCTTAATACGACAATGGCACATTAGAGTCCACTACATGTAGTATGTTTCTGATATGCACTACAGTATACGGGACACGCTAGATTCCGGCCCAGTTACTGACGAACGGCAATTGATGTCACCCTACTGCATATGGGCGTCAATAACTGGTACCCACAAGATATCGTACCTGATGGTCTAGAGAAATGTGCCATTGTCAAATTAAGTACTTAACAGTCTTCTTTTTCATACCCATATAGCATCACGGTTAGGGTTCTATATAAATATGAAATATCTGTAATCTGTTGGAAGACATCAACAAGCAGAAACACCGGCAACAATCCGCCGGTGTTCGCTGGTCGTTTCGTAGACCGTCCACTCAACGCCCCACAGCCATCACCTCGCCACTGTTGGTGGTCACGAAAATGACATCTCCATAGATAGCAGGGGAACCCATCACTTTGCCGATGTCATCGGGGAAGTAGTAGGCGGTTGAGTCACCCTCGGACACATTGCCCACAAAGGAAGTGCTCATCGAATGAACGGTCGTCACCATGTCATAGAGACCGGCAAAGGCGATGGCCTGCACAGTGCCATCCACTTTGCGCCCCCCACTTTGCCACACGCTCTGGTCGGTCGATGTCCAGTAATAGACATAGCTACCAAAGGCGGCAGCTACCAAACGGTGGAGCGGCTTGTCTGGTTCGGGTGGGTAGTAGACGTTCATTTCCCCTTCCTTCACCACAAAGGCTGGGGTGACGGCAATGGCGTCCGCCGACTCGATTTTCTGTATCGATACAGTGCAACCACTCCCTTCTTCGTAGGCAGTGCCCCAATCCACTTGCCAGACATGTGCCAACTGCTTTTGGCTCCTGGCTCCATAGACGAAGAAGTGCAATTCCCCCCAACTCTTGCGCTCCACTTGCTCCTTCACCTTGCCATTCGAGTCCCGATACTTGCTTCTGCACTCGATTTGCATGGTGATGAGATAGGGCAAGTAGATTTCACCCTCCCAGGCTGCCCAGTTCGCAGCAGCCGATGCCGTGCTGCCAAAAAGCGACCGCACCAACGCCCCGCCAACAGAGCTTTTCACTGGCATCTCGAATTGCAGGGTGCCGCCATCTTTGATGTCCAGGAACATCATCGTGGGATTAGGGCCTCCTACCATCTGGAAAAGGCTACACTGGTCGGTTACCAGTAGATTGAGAGGGTTGGCGTCAGCCAGGCCGCCCCAGACCTTCAATTCATCAAAGCCGCCCAACTCCTCCCCATCCTCAGCCGCAAACGCCATGAAGCGACGCCCCTCGCCCACAAACAGGATGCCGTCACTGTAGGCCAGGGCGATGTCTTTGCCATCTCGCAACTGTTTGGGATGGGGCCAGCGAGCTCTGCCGGAAAGGATGTCGAGAGCGTAGAGACCACCAACGGGGTCGGCCACAAACACACTCCCCTCTCCGGCTACGGGTGCTGCACATTGCGAACCTGTCAACCCCTGGCTGTGTCGCCACACCACCTCGCCCGATGTCGCGTCTAGGCCCAAGATGTGCCGGTAGTCGCTGCTGCGGACGACAAGAATGCCCTCGTAGGCAATCAGGGGTGGGATGACAGACACCTTGTTACGGGTACGCCATACTGCACGGCGAGCGGACAAGTCCAGAGGCACCGGTCCGGCGTAGTTGCTGCCATCTGCTCGGCCATTGCCATGCGTCCAGTTAAGGCCATAGTACTCAGTCACGCCCACCCAATCTTCTTTCGGGTTCTCCAGATTGAGTCTGAGTTGCGCTTCCGGCTTCGCAGTCCAACTAGCAGCCAGGGCTTTGTGGTCATCAATGTATGCTGTTTCACAAGCCAGGGCAGCCAGCATCTCCAGGGCGCGACGGTGCTCTCCCAGTTGGAAGATTGAACCCGCAACCATGCGCAGAGCTTCGACCAGCCACTGTTGTACCAAGTCAGAATTCTTCTCGTAACGCTCGGTGTACTGGCGAGCCAGGTCTATCACCCGGGGCCAGTCGTGACGCTGGTAAGCCTGCTGAACCAATTGAAACTCTGCTCTTGCTGCGTTTTGATACGCTCTACCCGCTCGTAGGAACCTGACGGCGTTGGGGTAGTCGCCCACTTTGAACGCACCCTTCCCTGCTTGCAAATTGATGCTTTCGACCAGTTCCTTGTTACCCATCAGCCGATTAGGGCGAGCGGCAAAAACAGGCACTTGCACTTGACCGAAATGTTCGGAAGTAATGGTGACAAGTGCTTGTAGCTCCTCCCCTCTGCTCAATGCATCGGTATCGATGCTGACCAAGAGGCTGTGCCGTCCGGCTAATCTGGAAGTGTCAAGCCGTACAACCGCATGGTTGGATTGAGCTGTGAGTTCGCCCAAAGGCTGTTTCCAGGATGAGATACGTATCTGCATTTGTTGGCGGCCACCTTTGCCGGAAAGCAGTCCAAAGTTGACTGTGGCCGGAGTCACGCGCCAGGTGGGGGCCATTACATCTGGCAGAGCGTCGAGAAAGTCACTGGGGCTGCGGGGGAGAGTGGGTACAGAATAGCGGCTTTGCAGCATATCCTGAGTCATCGCCAATAGATTTTCTGGCGGTGTCGGCGATGGCTCCCAACGCAGAAATTTAATGGCATCGGCAATGTCTCGCTCTCCGGCACTGTAGTGGATCCAGCGCTCCAGCGTGCGATTGTTGATGTGCTCGAGGGCCATATCGGGCGCTTCCCACGAGCGGCACACATATTCCTGGAAAGATTCGATACCTAGACCATTGGCTTGCAACGGATGGCGTACTGGATTCTCCACCACAAGAAACTCATGGTCTGCGTACCCCTCGCCCAAGGAGAAGCTGACTTTCACCCTGCCCTCCCCCATGGGTACACCACTCTCACGTGAGAACTTCAGGTCTCGCAGATAGCGTTGGCGCTGGCTTGCGTCCATCAGGGTTTCATAAGCAGTATCCAGCTTGCCATTCATCATCTCCCTGGCCAACCGTTGTTGCTCACCGATGCCCTGATTGAGCATGGTCTGATATTTCTGCTGGGCACGAGGATAAGCGGCAGCAATCGCCTGCTCATCTGTAGTCGATTCAGGGATGTCCAAAATCTCAAAGTAATTCATCATCACAGTCCTTGTGGTAACGGTGGTTGATGCACCATGCATCAGCTATCAATCAATCACTCCTCGATACCTGAGGCACAGCGACTGTCATTCATGTGCGTCCAAAGAGTTTTTTAAGACCGACCTTCACGCTGTCAGTCATAGTGTGCTGGTGCGCCTGCACTTGAATGGTGAGGGTTGGCGCACGCCCATCTACTGCTTTGATGAACACCTGGCCTATGTTGTGCTCGCCCGATGTCATCTTGCTCCGGTCAGCGCTGACTGTAACCCTCGTTTTTGGTCCGGCAAATTCATCAGCATCTAGGATCAACCAGTCGGCGCTTGCGCTGATCTGGCCATAAAGATAGCCCCGCCCGCTATGTTTGATGGTGAAGCTTTGGCTTGGATTCTCCCAAGCGCTGACTGTGCCGAAATCTATCATTTGACTTGGTGCGTCTTCAATGACGGTATCTGGCGTTGGTATTGCGGGATCGATGGTGAACAGCAACCTTTCCAGACTGATATTCTGGTTGTGGGTTTCGGGTAGCTGCCATAGCTTCTCCAACAACTGCTCATCTCCCGCATGCCTCAACCAATCGATCACATACTCATACTGCGTGAAAAAAACCTGCCAGTAGGCATCCGTTGCGGCTGGTATCTCCTTGGGGTGCGAGATGGTAGCAATCGCCCCTTCTTTCGGCCCTTGGCCCGGACGAAAGACTTCGAGCGGATGGTTGCCATTAATGAGGCGCAGTAGCTCACCATATTCCATGAAGGGCGTTTCACTCTGGTGCGTGCGGCTGGCGATGTCTCGCACCCAATCAGCCCGTTGTCGCTGACCTTGTGACCACCTCAACCACGCCTCGATTTCACCATCTTGAAAGAGAAACAGGCCACGGTAGGGATGGGCGACGAGGGCTTGTTCCAGACCCAACCGATCTTCCACCTCCACGCCATTGAATGCGAGCGGTACTGGTTTGGCCGTCTCCATCTCTTTTTCATAGGCCAGTTTCGCCCTGAGTAGATCGTCATACTCCACCCGCTGCTCCGTATCAAGCAGGATACGCCGGGCTAACACCACTAGCCCATACTCCCGTTTCGCAGCTTCGCTCAAGGTCGATTGCCCTTCCAGCTTAGCGGCCGCTGTGTCAAGAACCACCCCAATTTCATCTTCTCCGGCATTCATCTCCAGTTGAAAATGCCGGTACAGATTGATGTCGGCCAGGGGTAGCTTCAACTCCTGTTCAGCCCGGTAACCAGCCAATTCCTTGTCGTATGCTGCTCGCTCTGCCTCCTCTGTCAAGTGCGCTGACGCCCGGCTAACCAATTCAATTTGCGAGAGCGCCTTCTCTCGCATTGCCGGGTCTCGGTGCCGGGTGCGACGGCGAAAATCTTTGTTCAGGGTGGTCAAGTGAGTGGCGATCTCTTCACATGACCACTGTTCTTCGATGTCAAGTAAACGATAATAGTCTTCCATGAATCTGCTCCTGGTCCTGGTAAACTTGGAAATCGCTTGAATTATCCTGCTGACCGATTACGTCACAGTTTGCTGGCCAAGCCACTGGGTGCGCTCTTGCACCTGAGCTTGACTCATCGTCTCTTCGTAGTTGATTTCCATATCCTGTTTTTGGCCACTGAGCACATCGGTAGCAACCACGCGTACAATGCTACTCAAGTCAAGAGAGATTTGAATGTCAACCGGACTCCCCTTGGGGCGAGGCTCGGCAAGATGCAGGCTGGTCTCACCCAGTGGTTTCACGAACTGCAAATCGTCATCCTCCCCTTCATTGATCTCAACTTTCACCCGCTGCTGACAATCCTCAACGGTGTGGTAACGCTCAGTGAACGTGGCAGGGAGTTTTGCACCACGGGGGAGGATGAGTGAGTTGTACAGGTCATTGAGATCGTCCCCCCTGACGGTCGTCGAGCCTATGCTATGTGGCACGATGTCCTGTACAGAGGGTAGGGCTAGAGCCCTATTCTGCACTACGGGCAACAACATCTCTGGGGATTGGGTGGTCATCATTTTGGCAGCAAATAAGGCTGCGCCCAGGGCCACAGCCTCGTCAGGGTGCACCGCTGCGTTGGGTGGCTTTCCAAAATAACCTGTCAGCATCTCGCGCACGGCGGGCACACGCGTGGAACCGCCAACAAGTAGCACATCATCTATGTCATTGCGGCCGAGATCTCGCTCTTCCAGTGCGAACTGCATCGTCATTTTCATCGTTTCCAACCTGGGACGAATGGCTTTTGTAAATGCTTCGCGAGTGACGGGTATTCGCAGACGATGCCCTCCGGCTGCAACACTAACGACCGTTGAGTCGCGAGCTGACAGGTCGTGTTTGGCCTTCTCAGCTTTTGTCCGCAGTTCTGCCAGCGCATCCATGTCCATCTTGATATCGTAGTCATGCTCCTTCAAGAAACGTTCCGCCACTAGCCCCATGAGTGCATCATCAAAATCCCTGCCTCCCAACTCAGCGTCTCCTTCGACGCTGAGCACCTCAATGGCGGGATTGATGCCAAAACGGATGATGGTCACATCAAAAGTGCCTCCACCCAGGTCAAAAACCATGACTGTGCCCTTTCTGTCGCCACCCATGCCAAAGGCCAGAGCTGCGGCTGTGGGTTCACTGATCAGTGCGAGTGTTTGCAGGCCTGCCATCTGCGCTGATTTTTCGGTAGCATCCCGACGATCCGCCCCGAAGTAGGCGGGGGTGGTGATCACAGCCTGGGAGATAGGCTGCCCCAACGCTTGTTCGGAATCTTGTTTAAGTTTCTTCAGTACAATGGCGGAGACTTCTGGGGCGGTGAAGGTTTGGCCGCCATACATGAACTTGCGGTTAGTCCCCATTGAGCGCTTGACGAATTCGACAACACTTTCCGGGAAGTCGGCGCGTGCATCCTTAGCGATCTCGCCGACCACGATGTTTCCCCCCTCCTCAAAAAAGACAACGGAGGGGGTTAGATACTGTCCTTCGGCATTCGGCAGGATGCGATGATTACCTTGGTCATCGATCACGGCCACTGATGAATAGGTGGTGCCTAAGTCGATGCCAATCGGGGGATGAGACATTTTCATGAACTTCCTCCTGATGATTTGTCGGCGGATATGTTTGCGAAAGTAGTCAGGAAACCTGTAGACAGGAAAACTGGACGAATGGGGTCTGGAGCGCTCTACCACCGGTGTCTCGATATACTGGGTTCCGAGTCTCCAGCATGGTGATGAATCGCTAGTAGGTGAGGGCAGCAGTTCTACGTGTGGCTAGAACAACGACTTCAATTTATCCTCCCCGGCAATATGCCAGATGGGCTGGAGCAACTGTTCCGGCTGCCAAATCGATAGCTGTCCGGCAGTCGTGAACCAGAAGTGGACTAGCGCTCCTGCCTGGGTGGTGGCGACTCGCAGATTTTCAAGACGCTGGGCACTGGATGTGATTGCCAAGATGCGGAAGTTTCTGGTGCCAAAGTGTTGAAGGGAATCTCCATTCTCACGAAAGGAGATGTAGGTCTTCATCTTGTCCGCCCACCGCTTGTTGGTCATCGTTCCCTGGTCGACTTCCACAAAGAAATGTGCGGCCTGCGCCCGTTCAGGCAGATGAATGGTGAAATAGCCATCAGGAAAGATGCGCACAGGTTGGCCCCGATTGACCCTTACCGGTACTTTGCCCTGATAGTCCGACTTGAGTGTAATCTCATCAATCCAGTTCACCTCGGACCAGACGCTACGCTGCACCAGCAGGTTGGCGACCACTCGCAGGGTGTTGGTCGTGAGCAGATGGTCAAGAAACAGCGGCCCCATCTTGCTGTCTTTCGGTCGCCAGCCAATGCCTTCCCTGTCGATGCCCAGCGTTTCGGCCACCACATCCGCTCCTCGTCGGGCCAGAGTGTAGGCGTACGCTTCTCTGCCCGCTCCTGGAACCAGGGGCCGGATGATACGGTCGAGCAGTTTGTGATGAAAAAGCAATTGCAAGCGGCGTTGGCAGGCGGTCTTGCGACTGTGGGTTTCGGGGTTTGCAGAGGGGAAGTGCAGAGCTTCAACCTGATGTGAAGTCAACACCCGATATTCATAGATGCTCACAAGCACTGTCCGGTCGCGCGGCATCAGACGCATCCGCCTGGGTGCGGCTGTGCGCTTGAAGGATGGGGTGTTTCGACGCTTCTCAACCAAAGTAATCTACCTCTTCACTGCTTTTGGGCGTCATCGGTGTGACGCTTGTCTTGCTGTAAAAACGCTCTTTCTGGGCTTGGTCGATTTTTTCGGCAGGCATGCCGTACCGTTTCCGGCTCAATGCCTTGATGTCCGCTGCTTGCCGCTGCCCCCTAAAGGGGCTCTTCACCGGTGGATGATTGTGGACGATGAAGGCAGGTAAGGTCACCCCCTGGTACTGCATCCTCACAATCATCTTGAAACGGCTCAATCCCTCCAGATGCTCCCGACTGAAATGGGGACGGAGCAGCCCGGCCAGCATGTTGGCGTCGTTGGGGCCGGAGCGAAACATCACGGTTGTGCCCACATTTCCCAACACCGCTTGCAAGGTGTCGCCCGTAAGCTGAGCCAGGAACTGGTTGGCGATACATAGATACAGACCATTCGTGGCCGCTTCCGAAAGCACTATTGGCAAGCTGGTCGTCACGAAATTTTGCACCTCGTCGACATACAGATAAAAGGGTATAAGATTGCCGTTGTCCAAGGTCCGGCTCATCGCTGCCATCTGGATTTTAGAAATGAGCAAGGCTCCCAGGGTATTACCCACCTCCTCCTCCGAACTGCCACTGCCCCGCAAGTTGACCAGAAATATCTTCTTGCTCCGCATGATAGCGGCAATGTCCAAACTGTACGGTTGTCCCAGGATGCGTCGCATGGTGGGCGTGCGATACAGTTTGCGCATCCGCGTTGTAATGGGCAAAGTCAACTCCCGTTGCTGGGCGGGGCTGGATGTGTCGAACACCAATTTCCAGTATTCGACCGCCACCGGATCTTGCACGTGCTCGAGGATTTTTTCTCGAAAATCGCCATCATTCAGCAGTAAGGCGATGTCTTGAATCACCGAATCCTTGACGCTCATCAGGCTGACTAGTGATGCATAGAGGGTGTCCTCCATTCGTCCTGAACGCCACTCCTCACCAAAGTACTTCTTGAGCACAGCCAGGGCCATGTCTGCCGCTTGTTCCGGCGCTACACCACCGGGCACATCCAACAGATTGAGACCGATGATTTTCTCTCGCTCCCCGATATCAAAGAGCACTACATCCTCTGCCCGCTCCGGAGGGATGCTTCGCTCCAGGATTGCTTCCACCAGGTCGCCATGCGGGTCGATGACTCCAACCCCATGTCCCGCTTGAATGTCCTGATGGATAAGGTTGTGCATCAGGGTGGACTTCCCCATCCGAGTTTTTCCCACAATATTCATGTGCGTCACACGGTCTGCATCAGGCAGGCGCACTTGCGTTTCCTGCCCCTGGTACACTCCCTTGCCCAGGATGACGCCATACCGGGCTTGCGCCAACTCACGAGGCAGGGGCACGCTGGGGTCACTGGCCCAATCGATGCCACTTACCATACAGTCCTTGGTAGGTAAGTGCCACAAGGCTGCCACCTCCGGCGCTGAGAGCACAAGTTTGTATGCCCCCTTTTGCGCAGGCACGAGGAAGTTGAGCCCTGGCCGGGCGTAGGTTGCCAGAGCGGGTGTCAACAATCCCATAAGCTGATCAGCCCTGCCCTGGTTGGCTGTCTTGACCTTGATGACCGCCGCCACTTCTTTGAGCGGCATCCGCAATTTACTCTCGGCCACGCGGTGTAAATCGGATGACAGTTTCTTGACCTGACCCATGTCAAACAGCGCCCGGTACAACATCATCTCTGTGGTCATACGAGGTGAGAGAAACTGGAGCCAACGATAGCCCGATTTCGTCAACTGTTTTTCGCCGATTTTAGCGTAGTTCTTCGTTGGTGGATGAAGTGTCAAGTTGAACACGATTTCCTCACCCCAACCCAGGTTGCTTATCGCTGCCAGCAGCCCCGCTAGAGGGTCGCTGTCCTTGAAATCGGTGGCATGTTTCAGTGCCCCCGCAAAGGGTGCAGCCCCATTCATTTCGTAAATGAAATATCCCACATCGGCCTGTGTCTTACGTGCGCTCGTTACTTCGGCCTGAGGATACACGCCGTAAATCGCTCGCTGAATCCGCGGTCGCAGACTCCCCTGTGCTTCCACCTGCCAGACCAGGGTGTCGGCAGTCGCCCGAATCTGTAGCGCCACCGACTCGTAGATGGAAAATAGTGCTACCATCAGACGTTGCGCCATCAACGGCTGCCACTTGGTATCCGAGGGCACTCGCACCATGAGGGAGTGGATGTAGCTTGGTCGGGCGAGTGTGTTTTTCTTGTCCGCCATAGTCCACCTCCCCTACAGATTGCTGCCACAGGCAAAGCAGTGTTGCTCTCCAGCTTCGTTGGTTGTCCCGCACGTTGGGCAAACAATGCCTGTCCCCTGCCCCCCATCAAATGTCGGGCCATGACTTTGAATGCTGTAATCTTCCTGCCAGCGCAGCAACCGTCTGATTGCCGACGACAAACCAATGCCTAACCACCAGAATCCATATCCCAGCACTTTGACTGACAGCGCCAGTGTCTTGGCCGCTTCCTCAAAGATATGATTGATGTAGTCCGAAAACATAATATTCCTCGATGTGGGCCATCGTGTTTGGCGATGGAGTGATGAATGTTGCTATTGATATTCAGTTGGCAAGAGGAGTAGAGGGGGTGATGGGGATAAGTCGGGGTCAGGTGATGCAATTGGAGAGGGGTGTCTATAGATGAGATAATGGCTGGAAATGCGTGTATATTGCAGGGCAATCGCATCTAATATGTCAAGTAAAAAAGCAGTCTCAATCGATTTTGTGAGAAACCTTGGCGATTTGGCCGGTTCACACCGACACTTGCATGAATTCTTGGTGAAACTCAAGTGTATATGGAGCGACCTGCCACCACTGCAATTTCACTGAACTGAAGTTTATTCTGCATAATTCCCAAATAACTTTCGAAAATTTTGTATTATAGCTCATTCGCCGAAGATTAAGATGCGATTGCCCTAGTGTATATTGCCAGTTATGGACAAAGAATAGGTGTTATCGATCAGTTTATTTATTTGCTTCTTGTAGTTTTTAAAAACTATAGGATGATTCACAGCAAGAGGCTGCGCGTTTCCGACGCTGGACGCAGATTTGGAGTTGATAGGTTATGGCCGCTATTATGGCATTCAACAACGCAACACTACGCAACACTCAGTCGTTGCGTCCATCTTGGAGATAGCAACGGATGGCAGATTTCTTAAACCAAGTTGAGATCCGAGAAAAATTATGGCTGCTGGCTAAGCCTGTTTTCAGCAGCAGACGGAAGATGGCCAGGCATTTCAGGCTAAGTCCTGTTACCGTTTCCCGTTACTTCAAAGAGGGTGAGGACAGCATCAACATCAAGCCGCAACTCGCAGCAACCATCATTCGCTCTGCCCTGAACATAGAGCGTGGTGACCTATCCGCAGAAGAGATCACTTCGCAGCAACAAACCTACATCGGCTTACTGAAC
>PIVW01000027.1 GCA_003353825.1 Chloroflexota bacterium | reverse complement strand
AAAGAGGATGGCGATGAAGTTCAGCATGATCGTGCTGATCACTTCGTTGACGCCCCGTGTTGCTTTTAGCCCTCCGGCGATGCCGCCCCAGAGACCACCGGCGATGAACCCGGCCAGTAGTGTCAAGATCACGTGGATGACACCGGGGAGTTGTAGGTTGATGCCTACCCATGCACCGGCCAAAGCGCCCATCAAGAATTGACCCTCGGCGCCGATGTTGAACATCTTGGCCCGGAAGGCGAATGCCACAGCCAGTCCGGTAAAGATCAAGGGGGTGGTCGCTTCCAGTGTTTCACCAAGCGAGAAGAGATCGCCGAAGGCGCCTTGTAATAGGGCTACGTAAGCCTCGATAGGATTCTTACCGATAATCAAGATAAAGATAGCGCCTACCAGCAACGCCATAAGGATGGCGCCACCCGGTAACAACAGGCCTCGCAATCCGGGTACGACAGCGCTCAGAAAACGCTCCTTTCGGCTCAGAGTCGTAGTTCCGTCTGATGCAGTCATGGGGTCGACTCTCCTTGGGATGGCGTGTTACGCTTCACCCCGGCCATGTACAGGCCCAACTCATCTTCAGTTGCATCCTCGGCAGCCATCTCGCCGACGATTTCGCCGTGGAACATGACCAGAATGCGGTCACTGAGTCCCATTACTTCGTCCAGTTCGTTGGAGATCAGCAACACGGCCCGGCCCGCGTCTCGCTGTTCGATGATCCGTTTGTGTATGAACTCGATGGCGCCTACATCGACGCCTCGCGTGGGTTGGGCTGCGATCAAAAGGGTGGGATCACGGCTCAATTCTCGGGCGATGATCACCTTCTGTTGATTGCCCCCAGACAGGTTCCTGACCAGTACATCCTGGCCGGGCGTTCGCACATCGAACTCGACGATAAGGTTATCGGCGTAAGATCTGATCTCAGGAAAAACGCGCATAATCCAACGGGCAAAGGGTGCTTGATCGTGTGAGCCCAACACACCATTGTCAGCGATGCTGTAGTCTAAGATCAGGCCACGATGGTGCCGATCTTCGGGGATGGTCGAAATGCCAGCAGTCGTGATTTGCTTGGGCTGATGATTGGTGATTACATCGCCTTGCAGGCGAATCTCGCCTGCCTTGACCTTGTGTAATCCGGTGATGCATTCGGTCAGTTCGGATTGGCCATTGCCCGCAACACCGGCGATGCCTACTATCTCACCCGCCCGCACCTGAAGCGAAACGCCATTGAGCACCGGGTGATCATTATCATTGGTAGCACGCACGTTGTCGACGGTTAATACAAGATCTTGGGGATGTCCGGGATCTTTTTCCACTTCCAGCACCACGTCACGCCCCACCATCATGCTGGCGAGGATTTCTGGCGATGCCTCTTCGATGTCGATGGTGCCGATCATTTTACCTCGGCGGATAACGGTCACCCGGTCGCAGATCTCCATCAGTTCCTTGAGCTTGTGCGAGATAAAGATCACCGGGAAACCGGCGTCGGTCAGGGAGCGCATGATATCGAACAGGCCTTGGATCTCTTGCGGTGTCAGTACGGCGGTGGGCTCATCCAAAATCAAGACACGCGCACCCCGATACATGGTCTTGAGAATCTCGACCCGTTGGGCCATGCCTACCGAGATATCCTCGATCCTGGCGTTTGGGTCCACTTCAAGGCCATATTTTTCCGAAAGCTCGGTTATTTCCTTGGTAGCTTTGGCCATATCCAGTGTCCCTCGCTTGGTACGGGGCTCGGAACCCAGGACGATGTTTTCGGCAACGGTAAAGGGTGGGACCAACATGAAGTGTTGGTGAACCATGCCGATACCCAGTTCGATTGCGACACTGGGTCCCGTGATATCAACCGGTTCACCTCGTACGAGAATCTGACCTTCTGTTGGCTCGTAGAGGCCGTAGAGCTGGCTCATCAAGACGCTTTTCCCGGCGCCGTTTTCGCCTAACAAGCCCAGCACTTCACCTTCGTAGGCGGCCAGATTGATGTGGTCATTGGCAATGACTCCGGGAAAGACTTTCGTCACATCCCGCATTTCAATGACAGGTACTTTGTCATTCATACGCTTGCCTCCAGGGGCAGTCATGAGCGAATAGACAAATACTAAAATGCCACGAGCGCAGGCTATGACCTGCGCTCGTGGGGTGACATGCTATTGGGGAGGGCTCCAGCTAGCGTATTCCTCCTCTGTGGTTGGTACTGTGAACTCGCCGTCAATGATGCTCTGGCGCAACTCGTTGGCCCTGTCGATCACCTCTTGTGGGGTGTTATTGCTGGTGGTTGGGGCCAGACCTACACCATCTTCTTTCAATCCGAAGATAGTGGTCCCAGCTTCGAAACTACCCTCTTTGGCAGCTTTGATCGTCTCGAAGACTGCCACATCGACACGCTTCATCATCGAGGTGAGCGTGTTGTCCGGCGCCAGACTGTATTGGTCCGAATCGACGCCGATGGCCCAATGGCCAGGGCCCTTTTCTACGGCTGCCTGGAACATACCCAAGCCAGTCCCGCCTGAGGCGTGGAAAATCACATCGGCGCCATCCGCATACTGGCTGAGTGCGATCTCTTTGCCCTTGCCCGGGTCGCCGAAATCACCGGCATAAGTGACGAGGACTTCGGCATCGGGGTTTACAGTCTGTACACCGGCCCGGAATCCCACCTCGAATTTTTCAATGAGGGGCACTTCCATGCCACCAATGAAGCCGATTTTGTCCGACTCGGTCATCAAGCCGGCGACCACGCCGACCAGGAAGGATCCCTCTTCTTCTTTGAAATTCAAGGATGCTACGTTGGGAGCATCGACCACCGAGTCAATGATGGCGAACTGATCACTCGTGTTCGAAGCCACGACATTGTCGAGGGCGTCCGTCATCAAAAAACCGATGGCAAAAGTGAGGTCGGCGCCCTGTGAGGGGGCTTGTGACAGGCTTGGTTCGTAGTCCGAGGGTTGAGCGGTTTCGTAAACCTGGCCTTCGATACCCAGTTCTGCCTTTGCCTGTTCCAATCCTGCATTGGCCGAGTCATTGAAGGACTGATCTCCCAGGCCGGCGGTATCTGTCACAATAGCCGCTTTATAACTGCCTTCGCCAGAGCCGGAGGCGGCTTCCTCATCGCCACCACCGCCACAGGCGCTTACGAGCGCACTTAGAATCAGTACGGAGATGAGTAGGGTTAACATCTTAAAGGTTCTCATGATCTTCTCCTAGCTGGTTTTGCCCACGAGGGCAAGTCGGATGAATAAAACTGAGTGAGTGGTTTAAAAGACGTAGATTTGAATGACGTAATGACTTGAAAAACGTTTGAGTTTAGGTAAGGCGCCACCTCCTATGACGGGATGAAACGAGTGGATGTCGGAAGAAAGGTCAACATGTTGTCAGCGATATGAACTCATTTCGTCCGAGCTTGTGGGTTGCTGAGAGGCAAGTTTGCTGCACTGGACCCGAGTGTTTTGCGAACCGAGCCCTGTTCTTGAATGCGAACTAGCTCAATCTCAAAACGAAATCGATCTCCTCGATGTACGGCATGGTAGAACTCGATCGGTTTGCCATCTGCACGATAGCTAATACTGTTCACCAACATCAATGGTGAACCGCTTTCAATCTGCATCAGGTCAGCTTCTCGTTCGTCGGCAAGTACCGATTCGATGTATCGCCGGCCCCGGGCAATGAATAAATGAAAGTGTTCTTCGAGTATGACATACAGCGAAACGTCTGTCAGATCGAGCTTCTCGAGGCCCGGACACAATTCGTAGGGTAGATAGCTACTGACCAGAATCCTGGGCTCATCATTCACAAGCCGCAGCCGCTCGATTGCGATCACTGGGGTGCCCACTTCAATTTCAAGATATCCGGCTACTTTGATGCCTGCCGATTCGATTTCACTGTTGAGAACCTGTGAATTGGGTGTCAAGCCCCGCTCAATCATATCCTGATGAAACCCTAATAGCCTTTGGGCCAGATTCTCGCTGATTTTCGGCTCTGCCACAAAGGAACCCTTCCCTTTTCTACGATAGACATATCCCTCGAGTTCTAACTCCCGCAGGGCCTGGCGTACGACAGTTCTGCTGATTCCGTACCTGTCGCAGAGTTCGTGTTCACCTGGAAGCCGGTCCCCTGGCTGCCACGTCCCGGTGTCGATTTCAGTTCGCAGGGCATCATTGAGTTGCACATAATATGGAATAGGGCTGCTGAAGTTGATGGTCATGACTCGTCGCTCCATGCGAACATGTCATACTGTAATCTTGTCATACTGTAATCATGTAATTACATGTTAGTAAAGTGCATAAAATTATATTTGTCAAGTGGTAATTTAACGAAATTGCGAAATTCAGGTGGTACTAACGAACCTCGAATGCCCGACTTCGATTCAGGCTGCTACGTGAAACGTAAAACGTGAATAATGGCTTGGCAATGCGGAATCAGATTTCACGTCTTCACGACATCACGTCTTCACGTTTCACGAGGTGCAACCACACGAAACCCTAAAGAACCAATCTGGTTTTTTTGCGCGTTTCACCATGCTCTACCAAAAGGTCACAACACGATGGTAGATGCGATGGCGCTTGTCAAACGTCACTCCCAACCTGTTCATCTCACGCTGCATTTTGTCATTTCCTTCATCGATCTGTACCATCTCGACATAATCGAATCGGCTGTTTTTGAGCGTTCGTGCCATTTCCGTGATCAGCATGGCATCGACTCCCCGCCCTTGATACTTTGGCAAAATCCCGGCGCCGTTGCCATTGACCCACTTGGTTTTCTTGAATTCGCGCAACAAGTAATACCAACCAAAGGGGAACAACCGCCCTTTGGTACGGCGGATGGCGTTGGAGATATCGGGATAAATCAGCACAAAACCGACGATTTTGCTATCTTTTTGTACTAAGATCGGTAATTCTGGTATGATGATATCGAGGAAGCGTTTCGTTACATATTTTGCCTCTTCTGGTGTGAAAGGCACATATTCCCAGTTTTCGACAAAAGCAGTGTTGTATGTTTCGATGACCTTCGGCGCGATTTCTTTGAGTTCTTTTTTGGATTTGAGTCTTACGAATTCAAATCCGTAGCGTTTGCGTACTTTTTCTGCGATTCTAAAGACCCGTTCGTCTACTGGATGCGAACGAGGCAGCCAGCCCGACAGAAAATCAGTCTCGCGTTCAAATCCCAGACGGGTCATGAAATCGTGATAGTAGGGAGGGTTGTAGGCAATGCCAATGGCCGGGGGGCGCTCAAAACCTTCCATCAACATGCCCATACCATCTGCCGGTAAAAAACCCTTGGGACCGACGATGTTATCCATGTCCCGGTTTTGGCACCATTCGAAGGTGGCTTTGAATAGCGCTTCCGCCACCTCAAAATCGTTGATGGTCTCGAACAGGGTGAAGAGAGCGGTGCGTTCATTGCGAATCTCATTGTAACGTGTGTTATCCAGGACGGCGATTCTGGCTGCTGATCTGTCATCCTTGAAGGCCATGAAGAAATCAGCATGTGAATGTGCGTAGAAGGGGAAATTCTTACGGTCGAGTTGATCCTTTGCCTCATCCGCCATCTGTGGAACCCATAGGGTATCGTCCTTGTACAACTGATGGGGGAATTCTACCCAGGTCTTGACATCCTGTTTGTTTGCGGTATTCAGTTTACGTACGGTGATCATGCTGTCTCCGGTGTAAGGGTTCTTCATTTAGAGCTGAACCAACTAGAAGATGCTGTCATTCTAATTCGCCGGCCGGTATTCGTCCAGCACATGGAGATGGGCCGAGACTTCCCATTCGCTACGTAACCTCAGTTTGGAGTTCCAAGTACGAAGTTCAAAGCTGCCAACGGTAATGGGTATCTTCTCAATAATTGGGGACAAAGACCTGTCAGGTTTCCGATTATACGTGTTCTATAACGAATCGTTGCCGATAGCAAGAGATTTGCAGAGAGAAGCCCTGCGAAAACCTGACAGGTCTGAGTGAAATGCCACTTATTATTGAGAAGACATGGTAATGGCATTATCTGCTCGTGGCGAACCAAAAGAAAAAGCCCCGCCGTTGCAGGCGGGGCCGATAGTGGTCGTAGAATGTGACTTAAGAGCCGCTATCACTCATAACGAGAATGGTTGTGCCGCCGCCATCCACAGGCGAAACCATGATCGTCAGCGACACATCATCTTTGGTCCACATAGGCAGGAAATCACCCTCCTTGGTCCAACCCAAAGCAGTCATTTCGGCGTCAAGGAAGTCGTTGACTTCTGTCTCGCTCAGGCCACTGTTAAAGGTGAAAATACCAGCAAATCCCCCTTCTAGCTTCGTGTCTGGGGGTAGCGGGAATTCACCGGGGGTAAAGCCTGGAATAGCTACCTCGCCCGGCTGCGGCGCACCCTCGGGCAGTTCGATGCCGTCGAGGTTGTTGATATCAGTGATTTCGAACTGCCAAGAGAAAGCGATGTTGGTCAAAATATCATTGCCGGCATCATCTTGATCGGCAATATCTTCACCCTCGACGGTAAAGAGTATTTTGACAACGTAGCCATCCTCTTTAGATATCCATACGTCTCCCGTTGTTGAGGTTAGGTCGCTTTCCTCGCCCAGTGCTTCATCCCCGAAGATCTCGGCAAAGAAGGGCGTGTTATCAAAGGAATAGTGAACGGTCTCGATGCCGTTAATAGATTCCTCCCCTTCCTGGGTCAACTGATCGAGATCGTTTATCATTTCATCGGGGTCCTGATAGAAAGCGGCAAAATCCTCCAAATCACCTTCAGTACGAGGGCTGGTAATCCATTCACCACCCAAATTCATATAGGTGAATTCACCGACGCCATAGACCTCGCTGGAATCGGGGGCGCTGGGATCTTTATCGGCCATACCGGAGGTAACCATGCGCATATCGGCGCCTGCCGGCCCGTCAGTTCTGACCCAATCGATTTCAAAAGTGATCGCTTGTTGCTCCGACGTGCCATCTGCATAGCTGACAGTGATATCGAAGCCACCTGTGCTCTGATAGGAGTCGAGTAGATCACTGATCAATACCAGTTCTGGTGTGATTTCTTCGGGTATGGGCGTGTCTGTGGGCTCCGGTTCGGGTGTGGCAGTTGGTTCGGGTATGGGCGTATCTGTGGGAATGGGTACGGGCGTGTCTGTTACTGGTTCGGAAGTATCGGTGGGACCGGGCAGGGGGGTGTTGGTGGCAGCCGCAGCTGCCTCAGGTTGACTGGTAGCAATCGCTTCCGGTTCATCGTCGCCACCGCACGCTGCCACCAATAAAACGATCAGCAACAATACTAGACCTACAATAACTCGTTTACTGTTTCTCATGTGTGTCTCCTTTTGCTAAACAAATTCTGGCTAAACAGGATCTCAGACGGTAATAAGGCCAGCGCAATGGTAATGGTCAGTTCACTGTCAGGATCGTAACAGATAAGCAAACTTCCCTCAGTAGGCTACAAAGCAATACGAACCAGTTTTGCTGTTATTATTCTGCAAGCCAGCGTGTGTGATGAAACTGGGTGAAGGGCGATAGCTCGACGTTACTGGGCGTACCGGCACATAGGGTGGCAATGATTACTTGTTCGCCTGCCGCAGTTTGTTGGGGGATGAGGCCTCCACATGAGAGGATGGCATCGTCGTAATGGGGGCTGAGGTAAAGGTGCATGGCAAGTTAACGTAGCACAACTGGGAGCCAGAGCGCATGCTCATCGATGAGATGGTAGATGTCGCCGCTGCTGTAGTCCGCAAAGTAGAGTTCGCCCCGTTCATCTACGCCAAATGTACTAATTAATGCAGGTGCCTGTAAGAGTTCTTGAGCATGCCAACTTTGGTCGTATTTCAGACCCCAGATGCGGCCTTGGCAGTAGTCACCATAAAAGTACATGCCAAGCATACGTTCGAAAGCGGTGCCCCGGTAGACATGCCCACCGCTGACCGAGCAACCGAGATGGTGGGGGTATTCGCTAACCGGTAAGGTGAGTCCAGTGGGATCGCAATCGGCGGGGTTAAAGCAGTGTGTCCCTTCCATAATCCGCCAGCCGTAATTCTCACCACCGTTGCTGGCGCCGGGCTGGTGATCGATCTCTTCCCAACTACCCTGGCCAACATCGCCTATGTACAGGTCACCATTGAGGGTGTCGAATGAGAATCGCCAGGGATTGCGCAGCCCCAGCGCCCAGATCTCACCCCGTTGCCCAGCGCTGTTCGCAAAGGGATTGTCTTCAGGAATGACATAGCTGTCGGGGGTAGGGTCAGACTCGACGTCGATACGGAGGATTTTCCCCAACAGCGTATCCGTGCGTTGGCCGACGCTGTCCGGGTCATGAAAGGGGCCTCCATCTCCGACGCCAATGTATAAATAATCATCCAGCGGGCCAAATGCCAGGTGTCCCCCATTATGGATACGGCTGGGCTGCTCGATGTGCAGAATGATCTCTTCGCTGCTTGCATCCGCAATGTCTGGGTCGTCGCTCACGTGGTAGCGCCCGACAATGGTGTCGCCATTGCTGTCGGTATAGTTGACATAGAAATGAGATTTGGGGTTTGAACCCGGTGGAAACGCGACAGCCAGCAACCCCCGTTCATCGCAACAACTGACACGCTCCTGTATGTCGAGAAAAGGCGTAGAAAGGATCACGCCATCTTCAAGGATACGGATAAGGCCCTCCTGTTCGGTGACAAAGAGCCTGCCACTACCATCATTGGCATTTGTAATGTGGAGCGGTTTATCGAAGCCGCTGCTGATCTCGACCAATTCGATGTCCGGCCAGATCGTCGGGCTATCTGCCGAAGCGCCCTGTGAATTGCCTGCGTGAACTGTCAGCACTGTCGCAACGATGAGCAAACTGAGAAAAGAAATGAGATAGCGAAGAAAAGGCTGATTCATGTAACTCGTTCCTCTGGAATGTCAGCTCAATAGTACCTAGACAATAGGGTTCTTGTACGATGGGCAAGAAATTTGGACAGGATTTACAGGATTAACAAGATTAGGTCTTTGAAAATCCTGAAAATCTTGTTAATCCTGTCTATTCTTTGATTGTTTCTGGCTCGTCCAGGTTAGGGCTTCCGAAATAGATTGGCATGCAATTGGGCAATCATATCATCTCAAGACGGAGCCGTACATTTTCAGATTCTCAAAGGGTGCGTGTTAAGATTTTAAATAGATAATTATGCTCCAGCCGGATCGCCAGTTCCGGCGGTTTCAAACGGCAGATCTGACGATCTTCCCGGAGCGATGAACCCAGAATCCAAAATACTGAAGCAGATGGCGCTGTCTGGAGTTGACACATTAGCGCTTGAACACTATTCTGCATCAAGAGGATATATTCATGCTAGGACGAATTCTACTGGTCGGGCTACTGTTTTTTATTGCGGCGTGTCGTGCAGATACTGGTATAACAACCGATCCTTCCAACTCGACCGAGCCAATGCCAACGGCTACCCTCGTCGCTGTAAGCGCTGAGGAGGCGATCAAGCAGATATTGCGTGCGGAAAGCAAAGGGGTGATAGAGGAAGACATCGAGTTGTTGGCGTCCCTGTGGGTTGAGGAAGCCATGGTGCGTGATGCCCACCATACACCTGATGACGATAGTGACGATGCTGTCTGGCAAGGTATCGATGCTGTCTTAGATCGCTACGTCGTTCGCGTTTTCCCGGGCAACGCCCAATTTGCCGAACCTGGTGAAATGCTGTTCATAATCGAGGGAGATCAAGCCGAAGTACGGTCAACCACCCAGATCGGACATGAGATTTCACCGGCTGGTGATTTGTGGTTACTTGCTAGACGAGATGGAGAGTGGCGCCTGTTGTCACTGACCTACAATCTCGAAAAGACCCCTTAACCCGTTGGAGTACGGCGGCATCTGTGCTAGAATACGCACTCGGTACAGCTATCCACACGCTTGTGCCCGACTAAAAGGAACGCAATCTTCAGGATATGACACAGACTCCGGTCGGACGCGTAAGCCCTCGACTGAACAAACTACAATGGAATATGGTCGAGGTGGCACGTACTGTACCACTGTTCAATGCCCTCAGCGAAGAGGAGTGGGAGGCTGTTGCACCTTATTTGCACGGCCATTGCTATCCGAAGGATGCATACCTCTTCTTTCAGGGCGATCAACCAGATGCGCTATTTATTATGTGGATAGGGCGAGTTAAACTTGTCCGCCATACCGATCATGGCAGAGATGTCGTAATCGAGGTATTGGGACCTGGGCAACTCTTGGGAGAAATGGCTGTGCTCGATGGGCGACCCTATTCGACTACCGCCTTGACGCTGGAAGAGGTGGCTGTTGTTAGTATTGGGCGACGAGATTTTTTCTCGATTCTGGAGCGATTTCCAAAGGTCTCGATGGGTGTGATATCTGAGTTGAACAGGCGTTTACGTTTGACCTCAGAGTTGGTACGTAGCCTGGCGGTCGATAGAGTAGAACAGCGCATTGCCCGTACTCTGATTCGACTTGCCGATTTGGCAGGAACACCTTACGAGACACCAGAAGAGGCACTCTTGATTGATATGCCTCTGACCCGGCAGGATATTGCTGAGATGACGGGCACCACCGTCGAAACCGCCATTCGTGTGATGAGTCGCTTCAGAAAGCAGGGATTGGTATCTAGCTCACGGGGGCGTGTCGTAATTACTGATCTGGAGTCTTTGAGATTGGTGGCACAGAAGCCTTAACGGTCGCAGCATATTCATGCTACAGGTGCAGGCAAAACTGGTCGAACGCCGGCAAGAGGGCGCCGCCCAACTACTGAGTTTACAGGCGCCCGAGTTAGCGCGTAAGCTGTCGCCCGGCCAGCCTGTTTTGGTGCAGACCGGTCAGGGGTTGGATCCCTACCTGAGGCGAACGCTTTATCCTGTCTCGTTAGCTGAAGAGACCTTTACTTTACGTTTGCCTCCCAGTGGTGATCGAGGTTATGCTACCCTACGGATGACGCCCGTCGCTTCTACGCTAGACTGTTTGGGGCCAATCGGCGTTGGTTACACGTTTCCACAAGGCGCCCGGCGCATTCTTTGCATGGGCGAAGGGGATGCAACATGGACGCTCTTGCCGGCGGTTATTCGAGGTGATGCCGAAGGCCTGACAGTAACCTTGGCCATGGAAACGACTTCACAGCGCAGCGCCATCTCAGCGACACATCTACCCTTGACTGTTGAATATCAGTTGGCAACGCTAGATGGCAGCCGGGGACGCAAGGGGCGACTGCGGGAAATTCTCCCTGACTTGTTGGTCTGGGCTGATGCAATCCTGATCGCTGGTTCTCTCGCCTTCTATCGGTTACTTGGTGATGCCATCGAGGAACACCGTGTGATTTTCAGTCGTGGATTTGCACAGGCCCTCTATCCAGGTACTTTCTTGTGCGGTACCGGCGCCTGCCTGGCTTGCGCTGCTGATGTCGCCGGTGGGCGTAGGCGCGTCTGCCTGAGAGGGCCGGTCTTCGATCTTGTCGATCTTTTACGCGTCTGATCTCCTATGTCGATTCAATTAGCTCCCAACAACAAGCAGGGCCTTGTTCTTCGTACACCTCTGATGGCCGGCAGCGGCGCAGTAGCCTATGGAGATGTCTGGCCACCAGGTCTGCACGCGCAGCAGTTTGGCGCTATCGTTACCTCACCGGTGTCGGTACGACCCCGAAAAGGGGCGACACAGCCCAGATTTTCCGAACTGCCCGCCGGTTTTCTGTTCACCACCGCCGGACACAATCCCGGCTTTCGTAGGGTCCTCGACCGTCAGGCGCGTCTCTGGCGCCACTTGCAGATACCTGTCATACTCTCATTGGCAGGGGGAGATCCTGGGGACCGGGCCTGGATGGCCGCGCAATTGGAAGAAGCCGATATGGGGATTGCCGGGCTGGAGCTACCGGTGCCCGAAGATGTCAATTTGGGCGAAGCGAGTGCCTTCATCTCCGCAGTACGTCACGCCGCGACTCTACCGATCCTGGTGAAGTTACCGGCTACTCGTGCAGCCCATCTGGCTGGGCCATGCGCTGTGGCCGGAGCGGATGCACTGGTGGTAGGGACACCTCCTCCTGCTGTCTATCCCGCAAAAGGGGGCATCCTGTTAGAAGCACCTATTGCCGGACCGGCGGCATTCCCCTTTACCTTGCGCGCTTTGAGCCGTGTTGCGGCGCTGAACCTGGCGATTCCTTTGATCGCTTCGGGCGGTATCCATAGTCTGGACGACGTCGCCCTCTGTCTGGAACAAGGCGCCAGCGCTGTGCAGGTTCGCAGCCTTGTTTGGACCAATCCCTCTGCTGTCAGTGATTTGGCGGCTTCAGTTGATGCTTTTCTTGAGGTGGACGATGATATCCAAGGATAGCCGATGGCGTTCTGAATCTTTGAGCCGCTCCTATCTTGAAGGCGTACGCGGGGCCATCCCCCTGGCAGACGCCCAGATCGATATCATGCTGAAGATCGTAGAGCAATGGCGACCCGATCCAGATACTATCCTGGACTTGGGTTGTGGTGACGGCATCTTGGGCAGGGCTTTACTCGACCGGTTTTCTGTTTCCCGAGCACTATTTGTCGATTTCTCACAACCGATGCTGGACTCCGCCAAAAAGAATTTAGAACAGTACGAGCAAACACAGATCAAAAAGCTTGATTACGCATCACCCAACTGGCTGGAGGCGCTACCGGCAGGTGTTCGTTTCGATGTCATTGTCTCTGGATTCTCCATCCACCACCAGCCCGATTCTCGAAAAAAAACGCTTTACCAGGAGATCTACGGGCTTCTGAGCGAGGGCGGGCTCTTCTTGAATCTGGAACATGTCGCCTCTTCGACGCCGGCTCTGGAGGCTGTATTTGACGACTATTTCATCGATCACCTCTATGCTTATCATCTGCAGGCCGGTGAGACTGAGAGCCGTGAGGTAGTGAATCAACGCTATTACGCACGACCTGACAAGACAGAGAACATCCTGACAGCGGTAGACATACAATGTAACTGGCTGCGAGAGATCGGATTTGCTGATGTCGATTGCTATTTCAAGGTGTTCGAACTGGCACTATTCGGGGGGAGAAAGCAGGGATGACGAGCACCGGTGACACTCGGTATCTATTTGAGTTACATGGTGTTCCCATAAGTTTCGCAAGTGATGATGAGCGCATCAGGCAGCGACTTGTTAGGCAGTGGGCACCCTTCGCCGCAGGTTCTGACCAAACGCCAGCTCTCTCTCCCATTCAGGTGACATTGCGTGCTGTGGTTACATCACCATCACCACCCAGCTATGCAGTCGTATCGAAAGATCCGTCGCTCGTTTATTATCGTGAGAACGACAAGCTGGTGGCCTATTTTGGACGTTGGGGGCGCTACGATGTCGATCTACAAGTTGGCGCCGTCGAGGGAAGGATGACTGAAGCCTGTCTGCAAAGCTACGGTGTATTCGAGGACATGATCATCGTTGCTTTGGCGCCGCTGTTACGCCGCCGGGGGCTTTATACTATCCACGCCTTTGCCGCCTCGATGAATGGGCGCGCCATCGTCCTTATCGGCGATATCGCAGCGGGCAAGACCACAACCGGTATCAGCCTGCTTTGTGGCGGAGCGCAACTGCTTGCAAATGATTCGCCGCTGCTGCGTATGCAAAGTGAATCTGGCATAGAGCTATGCGCGTATCCCGGTTTGATCAGCACCTATCCAGACAGCCTGGCCTGGTTCTCAGAGTTGGCCCCGATATTGTCCCGGGCTGAATGCTTTGACGGCAGCGCCAAACTCTCCTTTGCTGCCGAAGAGGTATGGCCTAGTCCCTGGCAGATGTCGGCGACCCCGGCCATACTATTGTACCCTCATGTCGTCTCTAAGCTCGAACAGTCGCAACTCGTGCCGATGTCGAGATTTCAGGCGTTGCAGCGGCTGGTCGGGCAATCCATCGAAAGCTGGGACAGCGCCACCATCCCCGCTAATCTCAAGGCGTTGCAACGCCTGACAACAGTCGCCCCCGCGTTCTCTTTGAAACTGGCCCCGGATGTCGATAAAATACCGGACATCATCATGAATGCCCTTCCAGAGGGGTCATAACCAACATGGCCACAGAAACCACGCCCGAGGTCATCGAGATCAAGGACACGGAACTGGAACCAAAGTACCGCATTCTCATCCACAATGATGACGTCACGCCCTATGATTTCGTGATCACAGTTCTAGTTTCGGTATTCAAGCTCTCTCGCGAGATCGCCGAGCATATTACCGTAACAGCCCATTTTACGGGCGTCGCCCTGGTCATGGTTCGGCCCAAAAGGGAGGCAGAAAGCCTGGTCAAGAAAGCGCACATGGCCGCTCGGCTCGAAGGCTTTCCTCTGACATTCACGCTGGAACCTGAGGATTGAGGACATATTTATGCTAACCCCAACAGATCTTGCCGAATGGCTGGCAGCGCAAAAAATCGAGGCCGAATTGTTGGAAAATGTCGGAGATACGCCTACGGTATCTGACGCTGCGGCGGCGTTGGGCGTCTCTACCGACGAGATCATCAAGACACTGATTTTCTATGTGCGAGGTGAGCCCTATTCTGTGATCAGCAATGGCATGGCGCCCGTTCCCATGCGGCCATTGGCGCACCATTTCGGCGTTGGCAAGCGTCAGATCAAGCTAGCTCGCGCAGAACAGGTCGTCGCTCTCACCGGTTATCCTGTGGGAGGTGTCCCACCCTTTGGACACCACTCGACCAGCCCGGTGTTGCTCGACCGCTCGGTGCTCGCTCAAGCAGTCGTTTATGGCGGTGGCGGCGATGATCACACCATGCTGAGAATTGAGAGTGAGGAACTCCTGCGTATCACTGAGGCCACGGTGATCGATCTGTCTTGATTCACATCTGATGTATGGAGATAGCGACATACGGCTGGGTTACAATCACTCGCAGATATTCTTTCTCAGTAGGGTTCAGTCTTTTTCCTCGTCGAGATCTGTGATTCTATGAACTGTTCGACGACATCCGGCAGCGGCGGCGGGTCGCACTCTTTGGTTCTGGCGAACTGCGCCGTCAGTTCGGCCCCCAACAGGATAATGAAGTTCATGAGATACAGATAGAGAATCAGTGCGAAGAGTGTGCCGATCGAGCCGTAGACAACGTTGAAGGAGGCGAAATCGCTGTTCAGGTACCAGTTAAATACCAAAGTGAGAAATGACCAGGCCATAGCCGAGATGAAAGCCCCGATGATGGCGGGCCGAACAGGGGTCCAACCGCTAGGAACAAATCGAAACAGCAGGAAAAAGGCGACTGTAATGATAAGTAAAGTGATGCCGTAATTGGCGCCCAACGAAAGCAAATCGACAGCATAATCAGGGAGATTGGGAATATGCAGAAGTCTGGAACTAAGTGTGGAGAGAGCGACCGCAAACAGCAGTAGGGGCAGGATCAGCAAGGCCATGATCATACCTATACCACGGCTTTTCCACACCGCACGGCGCCTTCCTGTGCCGAAGATATGGTGGATACTGACCTCCAGCCCCCGGAAAAAGCCTGATGCCGCCCAAATGAGACCGATGATAGCTATCACGCCGGTGAGCGTGCGAAAATCGACGACGCCGGTCAGCGCATTCTGAACAACGCCGACAAGTATTTCCTGTCCCGCCGGAAAGAATTCGATAAGCGCGTCCAGAACTTGTTGCTGGCGTTCCGGCTCGACCAGCAAAAAACCAACAGCACTGGAGATCAGCAGCAGCAGGGGAAAGAGTGAGAAAACGGCATAATACGCCAGAGCTGCCGCCCGGACGGGTACTTCATCCTCGTCCATCGCCTGAATATAACAGCGAATAAACTCGATCGTCTTCCTCATGCGGGCAAGTATATCATTGCCTATCTGCAAATGTGTAGATGGGGGCCGGCAGGCAAAGCCAGATTTCGCCAATACGGTGTGCCGAACTTTGACGCACTCCCGGCCTCTCTGTTAGAATACGTGTGTTCTAAGCCCCCATCGTCTAGTGGTCTAGGATGTCAGCCTTTCAAGCTGAAGACACGGGTTCGAGCCCCGTTGGGGGTATCAAGTAGGTAAAGCCCCTCGTTCATGCAACGAGGGGCTTTTGTATGAATACATGCCAGACGGCGCCGGCCTGCTCTTTAACGGAGGATGACGGGCATGAATAGCGTGGGGCGATCTGTAACAAGGACATTGATACCCACCACTTGCCGTTGGCCGGGTACATCAGCACTCGTGATTGAAATAGTGGCGGTGTATATACCAGGTTGCAATCCTGATGGATCGGCGAAAACTGCGATCTCTTGCGGTGTATTGCCCTCATTGACACTGAATCTCAGCCAGGGTTCGCTTGCTTGTGCCTGCCATTGAATGGCGTGATTGTAGTTCAAATTCTCGATGTAGAGCGTATCTTCGTAGAACCTGTTCGGAGCATCCAGCCAGATCGATGTACGGTTGGGTACGGTCACCGCTTCGTCAGATATATCGGCACTGGTGTGAATGCCGTCTGTGGCCAATACCTTGAACCGGCCCTGCGTTATGCCACCGGCGATATTCGTGGCGTCCAATTCGATGCCGGAATCGCTAACGTCCGATGTTTGCAACGACCAAGTCGCACCATCGTCAGGGCTGTACAAGATGCGGAAGCTGAGGGAGTCTCCATCAGCGTCGCTTGCTGTCCAGGAGACAGGAACAGTGCCAGTGCTTGGGATTTTACCACCGTTGGGGGGAGATGAGCGTCACGGTGGGGGGATTGGCTTATGGCGCTGATCTGTGTCAATACCTGTGCTTGTGGACCCTCGATTTCGATGTATGCTACCTCATCTGCCAGAGGGACGAGTTCGAAAATGCTCAATGCTGGAGGAGCTTGGGGCGAAGGATCCGTTGGGCTTGGCGCGCCGTAATAATTCTCCTGAGGTGTGAAGAAGGAATGGCGGATGATTTGCTTCCTGACATGACGGTAGAGTTCCGCAAGTTATTGAATTCTCAGTCCTAAGTATCGGCAATGGCATAAAGGATCGTGTTCGATGTCGGGGCTGAGCCAAAGATCTGCGATTCGGAGAACTGTTCATTGGCTCCACGAACGGACTGGTTCGCTTAAAGAAAGATCACCAATAGCAGAGCCAACGTGAGAATGTACAAAACTATTCGACTACGGAACCGAGGGGGAATCATCGTGATTTCCTCTCCATCAAGTGGTGTGGGATGCAGTCTCAGTTTGGGAATCGTCAGCGGATGATGATCGGGATATAGAGTGAAAGACCGACTGTAAATTGAATCGAGGCTGTACTTGACACACCGTCACTGTCTGTCGCAGTCAGGATCGCTTTGTACTTTCCAGGGGGTACATTGAACAGCGTCAACGAATCGCCGGGTTTGTCAGTCACTTGCCCGGGTACCGTCCAGGTGAGAGCCTCCCCCTGCAGGTAACCATCCTCATTGTCCATGCCGCCGCCCTGTAAAACGAGCGGTGGATCGGTACCAAAACGCTTACCATCAGCGGTGTAGATGAATGCTATCGGCGCCTGTCGTGGCACCTGGAACGGAGCATCCGATTCATCGAAGCCTGTTAGGACGCCGTCATTGGCGATGACACGGATCAGTGATTCTGTTCCCCCTGCCAGCGACGCCACCGTTGTCGTGTAGGTTGTCGTGAACGCGTTTGTTACCAGTACCTTCCAATCTTCGCCGGCGTCAGCGCTGTACTGCACCATATAAGTGAGATCATCATCGTCCTCATCGCTGGCATCCCACCTGATGACAAAGGGATCGCCAATGCTCTCTCCGCCATTGGGCGACGTTATCGTCACTTCCGGCGCATGCACACTTAGCGTTTTTGTTGCCAGGACACCGTCTGGCCCCACGGCCTCGATGGCTGCCAGACCCTCTGGCACGGGCACGCCGATGCCGAAAACCCACCCAGATGCCTTGGTTCCACCTTCTCCTTGTTCATAGGCTAGTACTCTTTCGACCGTGTAAGAAGCCAGCGTCTGACCTGCGGCATCCAGTAGATTGAGCTGGCTATCTCCTGTTTGCGGCTCGAGTAACTCTGCAAGTTTTTTGGGCGGCAAGAGATCGCTGGGAGTCAGGCTACTTGTAAGGGTTGCAGTCATGCTCTCGCGTGCAGAAGTACCTGACACAATCAGGATATCTTCTGGTGCAGAGAGCGCCGACAATTCGCCATAAGAACAGAATGGCCAGTCCGGGGAAGGGTACTGGTTCCGCAGGTCGTTGTAGTAGTGATTCCATGTCTTTGAGGCAGGCCATTTGGGCGATTGATAGCCCATGAGATCGGCGATTTCATCCCATTTCATCGACGTCAACGTGTTGGGTTCAAAGCCAATGTTGGGGTGACTGGCGTCGCCGATCCAGCAGGTGTTTTCATAGGGCCATGGTCCCGGATCATCGGGATTGCCGCAATCAGTATGTTTGATACCATAATTGTGTCCCAATTCATGGGCGAGGGTAACACCTCCTTGGGGATTATTCAGCAGGGGGCCTGAGTTTCCGCCGAAGCCGGGGCCATCTCCTTCGCGAAGCAAGAACCAAGAACAATCCCAATCTGGTCTTGCCTTACCGAAGGTGTTCGTGCCTGCCTTCTGGTATGACATGCCGACATAATGGGTACGAGCACAAGCATCATCACACTCGTCGGGATCGTCGGACCAGCGGTCTCGCCACCAAAGGGCGGTGAGCATGTCGCTGCCATCATCATCAGAATCGGTACGATAGCCACCGTAGCAAGGATAGGGAAGATATGGCCACCAATCGGTACTGCACCAACGCAGATTCTCAATCGGTTCTGACTGATAATAAGGCCATATATAGGTAGGCAGCAGGGAATTGGCCCTGTTAAGCATCTCTAGCCCTTTACCGCTATACATGTAGTTGGCCGGGGGGGATCCCAAACTGTAGGCGCGCACCGGGATAAAAACGGCGCACATCGGTGGTACCGGGCGAGGATCGATGTTAATCGTTAGGGTATTGTTGTCCTTCCACTCATCTGGTTCGTGGACTGCTATAGCCCTGATCTGCACCTGCAACTCCGTAGGCGTACCATCGACCCAGTCAGGTGGAAGTTCGAAGACAAAGCTATCACGCCACCATTCATGGTAATAGTTTAGCGCATCAGGTATTACGACGGGATAGAGTGGAGAGCCTTCTAGTTCCTGCCCGTTGCGAGAGGCGGTCAACCAGGCCCGGTAGTTGGTCATATTCTCAGCGTTTGCCTTTTGCAGCGAGGTATAGTAGCTATCGTTTTTCTTGGCATGGGCGATAAACCGCACAAATGTCGGTTTTCCCTGCACTAAGGGGACGGTGTTGTCTGTGTCCTGCACGGCCTGTACCACGTTCATGCTGTAGGCGATCAGATCCCAAGGTATTGGAGTTGGGGTGGCGGTGGGGGTGGGGGTTATGGTCGGGGCATCAAGACCACATTCGATGGCTAACTCGGGCGGATTGGTGTATTCCCTGCTGTCGTAGATCACCCTACCTTGGTTGCCTTGTATTCTGAAACCGTGGTTGGGGGCCGCTTCTGTGTAGATCGCCTGTACAGGTTCGGTGACATCCATTTCATGCCAGTCACCCGCGGGCATGTCGA
Source organism: Chloroflexota bacterium (assembly GCA_003353825.1). The sequence goes on along the minus strand of PIVW01000027.1, from coordinate 4,119 downwards.
TGCGGTCGGTATGCCAGTCCCCAACGCTGGGGGCGTTGTTAAAGGTAGTCGTGTTTTCATCAAAGGGCCCGTTGAGTGTGTAGAGGCGATACTGATCCAAAGGTTCGGCGGGCTGCGGTCCCTGCGTACGAAGACGTAGCGTAGCGTTATAAACATAGTAGCCGTCCATCGCATCTAACTTAGGGAAATGGACGAGTGTATCTGCATAACCATTTTCGGGGCCGCCGATGAAACGGTCGACATAAAGTGAAAGGTTGTTGCCCAGGACCCAATCCCGATGTCTGGAATCGAGATAGGTGTCGGCATCTGCTTGGATGATAGTTGTGCCAGGACACGAGGGTGTAGAGCTAGGCGTGGCAGTAGGTGTCCTTGTGGGCGTGTGTGTGGCGGTGGGCGTGCGGGAGGGTGTATGGGTCGGCGTAGGTGTGATCTCATCACTTCCACAGTTGATGGTGAGTCTAGGCGGTTGCACCCAGTACTCGCGACTGCCGTATTGATACCAGAAATCATCTGAAACAGGTTCTAAGGCAAGGCCGTGGTTCGCTTCTGTGCCCGCCCGCCAAGCGCGTACTGCATCTGTCACGTCGATAGATTGCCCACTGCCGGTGACCATGCGTTCACCATAGAAAGTCAGACTTCCTGGTTTATTCGACCATTTAGTCGTCGTTTCCGAGAAAGAACCAGACAGTGAATGCACATTCAGTCTGATATCACGGGTCAAGCTCGTGGCATCAAATGCCCACAGATTTAGGGCGACATGGTAGATGTTCTGTTCTGGCGGAACGACACCTTCAACAGGGAAATGCAACAGAGTCCTGGCCTCAGCACTGGCGTTGTCACCTAGCCATATCCGATCTTCCTTCCCGTGGATCGCTTCTGGGTCTGAGGATTCGACCCAGGTATCTCGATCAGCGTAGACCCAGACCTGGCCCGGGCACTCGCCGACCACACCCGAACGTGGCGTGGGGGTGGGGGATGGCGTATCGGTTGGTGTGATCGTCGGGCGGGGAGTCTTTGTAGGTGTGTGTGTCGACCTTGGCGTATTTGTGGGGGTGATGGTAGGTTGAGGCGTTCTTGTAGGTGTGATTGTGTGGGTTGGCGTAAAACTGGGTGTATGTGTATAAGTCGGTGTAAAGCTGGGTGTAGGCGTGAAGGTGGGGCTGCGAGTAGCAGTCGGTGTATTTGTCGGTTCTTTATAAGTGACGATCAGTTTGGGACCGAAGCTAGAACCACGCGCATAATAGGCGTAGATCCCCTCAGTCGCACCATCTCCGAGCAAGGCGATACCATAGTTGGACGTACCATTAGTTATCCAGCTACGCACGATGTTCGTCACCGTCCAGCGTGTCCAGTCAGCACTTGCTTCGACGTTGGTACCGGGATCTTCCATACCGGTCACTGAAGGTTGCACATACCAAGTTGTCGTTGCTTCTGCCCAAGAGTTGAGTATCCTATAGGGCCAGACGTTAAAAGCCGTAACAGCTGTGGCGCCGGCTCCTTGATTGAAGACCGGATGCAGATCCAGGTAGGCTGATGTGATTGTACTTCCCTGTGGGATGTCGCTGACATCGAATCGAACAAGAATGCGCCGGTTCTTGTTGTCATACCTGCCCACATGTAAATCTGATGCGTCCCCATATGCCGTTGTCGGGTTGGCTGCATTTACGTAGGTGTCAGCTGTGGGAAATAACGTCTTACTCGCCGTCGGGTTTACAACGAGCACTCCTGGTTTTACGTCCTTGTTTCTTGCCATGCTGACGGGGTGGACAAGCAGCAGTAATAAGAACAACGCCAGAATGAAAAAGCTGATCGTTTTGCGACTGCGAAGCTGTAAGCGCGCCATGGTGGTTTCCTCCCCTCCATTAGTTGGAAGCGCTAAAAATTATGTGATTTTGTAATTTACACTCCCATTATACCAGACTGTGTCAAGTATTCACGTACCCCGGAAACTGTGCCAAGTTACCATTTGTGGACAAAAAACATACAAACAAATCACAAGTGTACGTTAAAGTCTCACCCGCCATTGCTGCGATAAAAACGTATTTCCGCTTTCTCCATCGTCGCCAAACCCTCACCGATGCAGGCGTCTACGATGTCGAGAAAGCTTTCCAGTTTCTCGCGCGTGTCTACGATCTCGATGACAATGGGCAGATCCATTGACAGGCGCAGGACCTTGGTGGTGTGGATGCGGCTGCTGGCGCCGAAACCCATGATACCCCTCGTCACCGTTGCGCCTGCCAGGCCATGGTCATGCGCCTGGGTGACGATCCACTCATACAGTGGTTTGCCGTGGTGTTTGTCACTTTCACCGATGAAGATGCGTAGTAGATAACCTTGTTTTGGTAACATAAACTGACTCCTATCGCCAAAGTACAGCGGCCAGGGTCTGGCCCAGCCAAACGCACAATAGGCCCAATACGACATGGGCTGATAAATCGAGAACCGCCAACAACGTCTGATTGGCTTGCAGCAAAGCAAATGCCTCACTCTCAAATGTGGAGAATGTGGTAAATGATCCCAAAAATCCGACAAGAACCAAGAGCCGTAATTCCGGGCTAAGAATGCCATAAGCTCCCACCAGATGGGCCAGGAAGCCGATAATAAAACATCCGATCAGATTGACGGCGAGTGTACCATAGGGGAAGTCGACACTACGCGACCAGGATTGAATCAGCCCAGAAAGGTAATAGCGGCTGAGGGCGCCAAAAAATCCCCCCATGCCGATGAAAAGAACTTTGTCCACTTGTTATTCCTTGAAGATGATGATGGCAACCATGATCGATCAATAACGGCAGTATATCGCCAACTTGAGAGTACGCCAACCGCAACCTGACAGGTAAACAATTGGGCAGAAGACACCCACTCCGCTATAATGCTGACGAACGTGGGATTCTGGTTCTCCCGCATATTCTAGACCCAACCCTAGACCCAACCCTAGACCATGCAGCTAGCTCGTGTGATTGGAACTCTGGTTGCCAGCCAAAAATACACCGGCCTACAAGGTGTCAAGCTACTTGTGGTGCAGCCCTTGGACAGGCATCAAACCCCAATGGGCGAACCCCAGATCGCCGCTGACGCCACGGCACAGGCCGGCCCCGACGAACTGGTCTTTACCATCGCCAGCCGAGAAGCAGCCCTGGCCCTACCTGAAACCTTTGTCCCTGTCGACCTCGCCATCGTCGGCATCGTCGACGACGTACAAACAGATCGATAAGTACCACCCGAGCAAGCGAGAAATCTGTAGACCGGGAAACCTGTAGACCTGTAGACCTGTAGACCTGTAGACCGGGACGGCGCTGTCTTGACGGATATGCACTCTGGCCCCACGCGACCAAGCGACCACCCGACCAAGCGACCACCCGACCAAGCGACCAAGCGACCACATGTACATCGCCCGCGTAACCGGCGCCATTGTCGCCACCATCAAACATCCAGCCTATCAGGGTTATAAGCTACTCACCGTCACACGTGAAGGGTTGGATGGGGTGTTGGATGAGGGCAAGTACGACATTGCTCTGGATACCGTACAGGCAGGTATGGGCGACCGTGTCTTGATCCTGGATGAAGGGAATGGCTCCAGACAGATATTAGAGATGGAACCGTGGGGTCCGGTGCGAGCGACGGTGGTGGGGATCGTAGATGATGTGGAGCTGGTAGAATGAGTTTGATGCGGCACAGTGGTGAATCGGGTGAGCGTGTAGAACGAAGCAGAACCGAGTACGAATGGCGTCAGGAGATCGTTCAGGTTTGCGAGCTGATGTGGCGTAAAGACTATGTCGCCGCCACCGATGGCAATGTCAGTGTTCGTATGAATGATGACCTGTTTCTGGTAACGCCCAGCGGTTTCTCTAAAGGCTACATCGAACCTGACCAACTCCTGCTGATCGACGCCGATGCCAATCCCGTCGGCGCCCGCTATGGACCCGCCCGCCAGTTGCGCCCCTCCAGTGAGATTTTGCTTCATCTCGAAGCTTACAAGCGCAGGCCAGATATCAGCGGCGTTGTCCACGCTCATCCACCCATTGCTACGGCCCTGTCGATTGCCGGTATTTCACTCGCCCGTTGTGTTTTACCCGAAGTAGTGATGTCGTTTGGCCTGATCCCCACCACCGCATACGC
>PIVW01001011.1 GCA_003353825.1 Chloroflexota bacterium | reverse complement strand
CATTCTACCCCTTCCCGCATTACGAAGAAACCATCGCCGGCGGCTACACCAAATACTACTACGCGGGCGGCGACCTGGTCTCGCTCAAACGTACCGGTTACCCGCGCAACAACAGCTTACGCTACATATTCCGCGACCACCTGGGTAGCACCAGCGTGATCGTCAACGGCGGCGGCGCCAAACTATGGGAAGACCGCTATCGCACCTTCGGTGAACTGCGCTACACCTGGAACCACGCCACAGATGGCGCCATGCCTGTGCAAACGCCGATGCGCTACAGCGGCCAGCGCTTTGACGACGCCATTGGTTTGTACTACTATAATGCCAGATACTACGACCCGGTCTTGGCCAGGTTCGCGCAGGCTGATACGATTGTGCCGGAGCCAGGTGACCCCCAGTCGCTTAATAGATTCTCGTATGCAAATAATAACCCTGTTCGATTCTCTGATCCTACCGGTTTCTTCTCCGAAGAGCAAATCATGGGCTACCTTGGCGTAGATCCAACAGCAGAAGACGCCTGGGAGCAAGTTCTGCGGATGTTTGGAGAAAGTGGACAGTATGAATGGGGATTCCTTGACGTGTTACTCGAAGCTGAACTGGGTGATGATATTGGGGTATGGGCTGGTGGTGGAACGAGCGGAGTAGATGCATACAACAGTCCAATATCCGGCACTTTTACAGAGAGCAACGGGCAATTGCGGTTTAGTGGAACGTTCTATGGGGCAGATTGGAGCGCTCCAGGCGTAACTCTCGGACGATTAAACGATACGGCAATGTACTCCGTAAATGGTTCTTACATCGCTAATTCTCCGCAAGCCCATATTTTATTTCATCCCAATAAAGTGGATTGGACGGATGTCGGATTAGATGGTGCGGGTGCTTTAGGCGATTTCGGTTATGGCTTAGTGGCTGTCGGTATCGTTGCTGTTGGTGCAGGCACTGGTGGGATCGGTTTGTTGTTAGGAGGTGTAGTCATATCAGGTTTGGCCACGGCGGCTGATATGACTTCCGTCGGCAAGGCCGTCGCCGACTATCAAAGAGGGAATTCTGCTGGAGCTGATCTTACTGTTGATCTTGGATTAGGATTAGGCGGTATGATTCCAGGTTACGGAACATATGCGGATATGGCGAGCATCGTACGCGATTTGGTGCCTGGAATTGAGATCATTAAGTGATGCCTGACGCCGAATGCCGACAATACACACATGCTTAGCCTATATTTCGCACCTTGAAAACCGAATAGAGAGACAGAGATGACGAAGATGCCCCATATGTGGCAAAGTAAGGGTACAAAAACCAACTTTGCAGGAGCATCTTCCCATGTATA
>PIVW01001010.1 GCA_003353825.1 Chloroflexota bacterium | reverse complement strand
GCGGTTAAAACCGTAGAAGTGGATGAAAATCTAAAAGTGATCCCCTGTTCAGAGCGGATTGTCCCCTGTGACTGTCTGATCCTGTCGGTGGGGGGTGGTATGTCGCCCGGGATGCCTGCCGAGAGTATCGATGCCATGGTGGCTGCAGCACGCGACTGGACACCGCCCACCGTCCCACCAGAAGAAATCCCACCTCTGCAACTGGCAGCAAAGCCTGATAACGCGCCTTCTCGCCGCAGTCGTCGCCCCCGTCGCACAGGAGCGGGGCATTGATAGGAGGAAGTTGCGAAACGATTGCCAAACGCCTCTGTAATTGCTAGAATGTGAAACATAGTTCGAGTATGCGCACCCTGGTTCATCCTGGGGCGTAATCGAAGATTCCATGACAGCCAACGCCCCTTCTGCATAATGCAGTGGGGCGCTTTTTGTGGTCGTGACCAATAATATCAGCTTTTGATTCTAGTTTGAGAGTAGGGTGCTATGCTGGCGTTGTATTGTATCAATCAGGTTTCGCACTCAGACAAGCACGGCACAAGGTCCAGCGCCCCTATCCCCCTGTAGGGCATATATGTTGCATGTTTGGCAATGAGGAGGTGATGGCAGACAGGACGATTTATACTGCTATAAGCAGACCATTCACACTTCGCATTTCAGCGATAGGCCATCTCGACATCACAAAACTATAGTAATCTCCGTTCGGAGCTAAAAACAGGCTGACGGATGGACACAGATTAACACCGATTATCCCATTTCTTCGTAGCCAGAGTCGACAACAAGACCATGAAAAATCCGTGCCATCCCTTTAATCCCTGAGCGATTTTAGAACTCTGAGTCCAGGTTAGTAGCTGTGTTCTGGAAAACTGGTCGGAAATGAGAAGGAACATGTGGGGTTCCAAAACGGGTCACAATATCATATTGTATCATCTCAACAAACCGTTCGGGTAGCCCAAAAAGGCGCGTTCTCAACTGAGTATGCGCGCGAGCACGCTTACGTTATCGTAAGTCACATTCTGCAAGAGGGTAAACATGTTTACGCAACGCACGAAGAAATATTACAGGTGGATGGTGTTTGTCGCCATCCTGATGACAGTTGTTGTGTTTAGCGCCTGTCAACCCGTTGCTCTACCGGCCCCAACACCCGAACCGCCAACCGCTATGGCGGTGCCCCCACAACCCCAACACCTGTTCCGCCCGAACCTACAGCCGTTCCAACAGCGGAGCAAGACGGAACAACTCCAGCGACAGCTCCCGAAGTACTCTTTGCTTATGCTGATGCCAACGGTACGCGCCTTTACTAGGAGATAGTGGGCGAGGGCGAGCCGCTGATC
>PIVW01001009.1 GCA_003353825.1 Chloroflexota bacterium | reverse complement strand
TGGTTGGCGGCGTTGTAGGCATAATCCATGCGGAAGGCGCCACCCCCCGTGCCCGGCGCCACCGACTCCTGGCGGGTGAGACGATTACGGTCGTCATAGCTGACATAGCGCACCTCGGTGGCGCCGGCAGCGCTGTAGGCCCGGGTCAATGATCAGACTGTTAGTTCACTTTTGTGCAAGTGATACTTCCCCAGACATGTTCTGATATCAGTTTCCTATCTCTTCAAGGGTCGCCGGTAGGCACTCTGTCAGCCACCATGTCCAGAATTTGAGACGTGAACTACACCGCCTCTTTGAATCAATCACCCATAGCTCTAGACCGTACGCACCCGATGACCAACTGACCGTATCGCTAGTCCACGGATCGAGATCAAAATCTGTAGTGAATCTGTCAATGGATGCGCCACCAAACGGTGGTCGACCTCCGACAGCATATAGTGCCTCTACCGCAGCAATTCCAGCGGAGTAACCCCAGAATTCGTCAGTAGGATCACTGGTATCCATTTCTGCTAGCTTCTCAAAACACAAATCTGCAAAGCCTTGGGCCCTCTCTACCTGAATTCTGCCATCAAGGGATGAGCGTGCCATGTTTAGGGCTGTCCTTGGCAGATCATCGTAAGGGTAGGCTTTCTGCCAGATCGGATAAACGTGTTCCGCAGTGTTAATGCATAACCATTCATAGGCTTGCTGTTCCCTCAACTTTGCATCCTCAAGTAGCCAGCGATATAGCGCCAATCTATGTATCGGTAGCAAATAATTCTCAGTATGGGTCCTCACGAAAAATAAAAGTTCTTGGCTCAGGGTGTCTATTGTTGTCATAGCATTGCGTGCCTCCGTTTGTCATTGGATTCTTATGCGTTGGAAGGGGGTATTGGGGTAGTATACATCAATGAATTCTGGAGACGCGATGACTGTGATCTTACCCTCATATTGTGCGCGTTTTTGGAAGAACCCTTGGCATGACGAACATGGAGTTCGAGATACACCAATCGCCTGTGCATCGGTCACAAGCGATCCTATCTGTGCTTCTGCATGTGTAGCATTATAGCGCCCGACCTTTCCATGGTCTAATTTTATAGTTTTTTTGAAAGGGTTACCAATTTCTGCGGCATATTGAAGAGCTGTGTCAGTACCTTGCGTGTGCCCTTTTGGGGTGGTTTTCCAGCCGCTACGAGTACGCACCGAACCATCCGGTAATGATGCAAACACTCTTCCTGTAGGCGTTTGCCCGACCAGTTTTTGGGCTTTGAGAGCCTGTTTTGCTAGTTCAATGACCTCATTCCCGTGACCGGTAATGGCATTGGTAATGGCATTGATCGCTGTTTTGGCA
>PIVW01000026.1 GCA_003353825.1 Chloroflexota bacterium | reverse complement strand
CAACCAATGACACCTTCACCATCTGGGTCTTCTTCGATCCTGCCTATCATGACCCTCTGGTTTTGGCTACCGATGTCCCCCTGAAACCCCGATCCGTGTTCGCTCTCTATCTCCACCGTCTGATCTTCTCTCTTTCCACTTGACTAAAGATCGGAGCACATGGGCATGTCAATAACTCATCTAGGACACACCCAAAGGAAATCCGCCGATGTCTGTATATGAAACCGTAAGAACAAAACGAGCGACCCGTAAATTTAGCGATCAGCCCATCGCTAAGGAAGACCTCACTCGCATCCTCGATGCCGGGCGTTGGTCAGGTAGTTCCAAGAATAACCAGCCCTGGCACTTTATCGTCTTGCAAGAGCGAGAGCGATTGGCGGCGTTGGGCGAATGTGGGCAGTGGGCGAGACACCTGGCCGGGGCGACAGTTGGCATTGCCCTTGTAAGCGGCGACTGGATGGAGCGCTGGCCCGTTGCATTTGACCTGGGACGTGCTACGCAGAATATGATGTTGGTTGCGCAAGAAATGGGTATTGGTTCGGTGATAGCCAATATCTATGAGATAGAAAAGGCCAATGCCTTACTTGGTCTGCCGCCCGACAAGATGTGTTACTCGGCCATCTCATTTGGCTATCCCGCAGAGTTGGACAAGTTTACCAGGCCGCCACAGGCTGGCGCTAAGCGTTCGTTAATCGAGGTCGTGCATTGGGAGAGGTGGTAGAGGCCTACCCTTGATCGAATCTCATCCAGACCTCACCCTGGCCGTCCGGGATATCCAAGGTGAAATTCTGGCTATCGCGCTCGTGGTTGCCATCGATGACCCAGCCTTCGTAATGGCCGGCCACGTTGCGATCCGGGATCCTGTCGATTCCTAGTTTGCATTCAGAATTGTAACTGCCATTGGGGCCGCTACGCAGATCGCCTGTCCAACTGGGGGCGCATTCCTTGGTTGGTATCTCGGCGCCGTTTTTCTTTAGGATCACTCGATAACTGCCCTGAGCTTGCCCACCATCAACTCCGCTATGAATAAATCCAAGTGTAAGTTTGAGTTCACCACCGCCATTGGCTGTAAAGGCCGGCCCACCACTGACCCGGAATTTACAACCGTCGCCACCGATACCGGCGCAGGGGTCCTGTACAACGGGCGCGGGTGTGTTGGTGGGGGGTGTAGGTGGTTGTGTAGGTCTGGCAGGAGGGTTGGGGATGTTTTGGGCGACTTGCACTGACTGGGCGTTTGACGCCGTCACCAGGTCATCGAATACCCACATAGGTTGATTGTTTACTTGAATCTGCCACCAGTTGCCATTGTTGTTGCGGCCGATAATCGTGAACTCTGCACCCTGATTGACTGATCCAATCTGATTGTAGGCTGTGCCCGGTCCATTGCGCAGGTTGGCCTTATTTGCACTGACGACCAGGCTGGGGAAGGGTATGGCGGTGGGCTCGGCTGCCGGCGCTTCTGTGGCAGCGGGCTCGGGCGGCTGTTCGACCACCTCTTGTTCTTGCTCCGCCGCTGGCGGTTCCACGGGGGGCGGAGGGAGGGGCGTATCGGTAGCAGGTGGAACAGGCGTTGCTGCGGGCGTTTCTGTCGGGGATACTACAGGGGTTGGGGTCCACGTCGGTGGCAGCATGGTAGGCGTGGGCTCTGATTCTTCGCCACCACAGGCTGCCAGCACAAGCATAGTAACCAGGGTTAGCAAGAGCATGGCAAGCAGTGGACGACTCAGGTGAAATCGTTGCATAAATGAACTTATCAGGTTGGCTTTTTCTCAGGTAGGGGTAACAACGCCAGAGTTTAGCAGAACTGGCCGAGATTAGCATAGTTTTATACATGGCACATAACGCCGATCGAACGGATCAATGCCGATTCATTGTGGCTATCTTGCGAAACTACGCCTCAAACCGCCACCCGAGCCCTGGGTGGCAGGCGGCAGATATCGCACTGTGAAGGTCTTTTGGCCGATTCTTCAAGAGTATTCTGGCGATATCAGCGTTTCACATGTCAGTACCCTACGGCGCTGAGGTGGTTGTTATTCCCCACTACGGTTCGAAAACGTGGATTTACCCTCCCGGTTGCAGGCCGAATGTAATCACCCCTAACTGATTAGAATCATCAGCCTCTTCATCAATGTCATTGTAGGCCCTAACAATGTATATGTACATATCACCAGGGTTCGACTGCACAGTGCAGGTGATCTCGTTATTGCTCAAACTGCAGCTGCCATCAGGATCAAGAGGCCAATCAACGATAATTTCGCCACCAGATACGGGTTTAAAATAGGGAGTGGCCCAGCGCCGTACTTCGTATCTCGAGTTCTGGGTGGCATCTTTCCAGCTAAGGAAAAGGTTACCCCCAGTGCCAGGTGTTCCAGATAAAAAAGGAGTGACAGGGGCGGCGATTTCCTTCTCGAAAGCTCCGACGTCGCAGTCCTCGCCCTGTGGCCGGCCAACGCCCCGCTGGTCTCTCGTCAAGCTACAGTTTCCCGACGGGATTTGATCGATGGCTACAGAGTTGGAGCCCAGGGCCATGGTCCACGTGGGCCCACCATTGTCGGCCAGCGTCTGCAAATCGAGAGCGCTATCGCTTACGTTTTGCTGGTCGCCTGTACCAGTAAAACCGCAACTTGCGCTACTCTCGATGTTGTAGCCGCCAGAGGTGATACCACCGCCGCCGCAATCATCACCAGGAGATTCCTGCTGCAGAGCTACAATCGTGTTGGTAGCTACAATCGTGTTGGTTACTGTCACCGTGCCCCCCGTGGCGTCGTCACGGTGGATTCCTATTCCTCCTCCCTCGCTGCTAGCCGAGTTGCCGGAGATTGTGCTGTTCGTAATAGCCAACTCCGTGCCCTCATCTTGCACCCAGATGCCGCCGCCGAAATAACCGCCGGTTACCTTATTGCCTGTGACTGTGCTGTTCTCTAACGTTATCGTACTCATACCTGCGGCGGCGACACCGCCACCCATGCCTCCAGTCGCTTCATTATCAGAAATGGTGCTATTTGTAATCGTCACTTCAGTGCCAGAATCCTGTGTCAAGATTCCCCCGGCGAAAGGCGCTGAATTATTAGAAATGGTGCTTGTGTATACCGATACCGTACTCGCAGCCCCGACAAGAATGCCGCCCCCTACTAAGTGAGCCGAGTTGCCTGTGACTGTGCTGTTCTCAAACGTTATTGTACTAGCATGTGCGGCGACGACACCGCCACCCGCGCCTCCAGTCGCTTCATTATCAGAAATGGTGCTATTTGTAATCGTCACTTCAGTGCCAGAATCCTGTGAATCCTGTGTCAAGATTCCCCCGCCGAAAGTCGCTGAATTACCGGAAATGGTGCTTGTGTCTACCGATACCGTACTCGCATCCGCGACAAAAATGCCGCCCCCTAAGTGGGCCACATTACTAAAGACTTCGCTGTTCGTAACCGTCACCTCTGTGCCCGCATCATGTGCCCATATACCACCGCCATTTGGGGCCTCGTTGCCAGAAATTATACTGTTCTCTACTTGCGCATGGCTTGCCTGGTCGACATGGAGGCCGCCTCCACCCTCGCTGGCTTCGTTGCCAGAGATTGTGCTGTTCGTAATCGTCACTTCCGTATCTCTCACCATGGCATTTTCATAATTGCCCCTTACTAAGATGCCACCGCCGTACGAGTGACCAAGTCCTCCGGTAATGGTGATGTCTTGGAAGCTAACTATGCTGCCCCCTGTCACCTCGAATACCCGGCCAGTGTCATTGCCATCCACCGTATTGTTATTGCCATTGATGATGATCTCCTCAGCGACGGCATTGATGATGGCTGTGGTGTTGGTTGTCAAAGTGATCGGCGCAGAGATGGTGATGGTGTATGTACCGGTGTATGTACTTGCCCCCGTTGGATCATTCACACAAACAATGGCTTCGTTCAGCGTAGTTTCGTCAGTGGCGCTGTAGGATGGTCCACCGCAGGCTGCCGGGTTGAGTTGCATGGTCGCCGGTCGCGATGAATCACCGTCTTGGGTGTCAGTAGTGTCATCAGAAGGTGCAGGCACTAATGGCACAGTCACTAATGGCAAAGTCACTAATGGCAAAGTCAGTTCTGGCCTCACCGGGTCCTTCTGTGCAGCAACAAGTCCTGGTAGTGCCACAAGAACACAAACGATGATAAGCAATACAAATCCTACTAACGGTAACCGAGAAGACATGTTGTACAACATAGGCTTCTTTCTCCAGCAGTGGGTTTTCTGAGTGGTTCGCTCATGGATTTCGGTCTGATTAAGAAGCTCCAGCAGTGGATATCTGGCTCAACTTTGTTTTGTCATGAATCAATACCTTCGCCAATTTCGTTACAATGTCAAAACGGACAATTTGGTGGAGAGAAAGCGCTATTAATACAGGTTATCCAAGGGGACAGTCCCTATTTTCGTTCGATTCCCACCCAATTGTGGGTTGAATACTGTCACGAATATAGCACAAGAGGTCATCTCCAATTTAGACGAAGGTATTGAAATACGTCATTTTATCACACAATCATCAGCACTTACGAAATAGGTGCTATGGGATTTCGTGTGGTTGCATGTCGTGAACTGTGAAGATGTGAAATGTAGCATCGTCTCGCTGGGTTATATCTCACGTTTTACGGCTCACGTAGCAGTCAAAATCTGTGTAAACCTTCTTACACCTGCTGCTTTGTACTAGCGGTCCCCGTATTCTACCACACCGGGCAACTTTCTCCAACATGCTGGGAAACCTTAAAGATGTCCTCGATGTCGACCACGCCGTCAGGGATGTCAGGGGCGATGTCGTAGCTGGAGTCGTAGGGCTGGGCGCCGAAGATCGATTGGTCGATGATGATGAACACGTCGTCGATGTCGACAATGTTGTCTTCGTTGAAGTCGTAGGGCAGGGTGCAGGCGGGCGGGTCGTCGGGGTCGTTGGGGTCGGTACCGTTGGCAACTTCTTCGCCGTCCGGGATATCGTCACCATCACTATCAGGGTTTAGGGGATCGGTGGGATTCCAGGTCTCGACGCCATTCACTTCTTCACCGTCGTCGAGACCATCGTCGTCACTGTCGGGATTGAAAGGATCGGTGCCCAATTCACGCTCGTCGCCATTGCTGAGGCCGTCTCTGTCGGAATCGAAGGGCTGCACGGAGATGAGTAAGCTATCACAACCCTCTGCCCCACCATTGTCCATAACACAGGCCTGGACGGTGTAATCCCCGGCGCTAAGATAACTGTGAATGCCTTTGACCGTGCCAGCGCCATTTGCTTCGTTCAACACAACTGCTACAGGGCCAAGACCGTCATCCCAATCGATGGTGGCGGTGTGGGTATCAAGTATACCTGGGTCAGAGAAACTTGCCGAGACAATCGCCATATCATCCTCGTTGGGCGATTGGTCGGGGCCGGCGTCAACCGTGGGGGGCAGGTTGTTGACGGTGACATCAAGGGTATCACAGCCGCCAGACGCATCTGTGCCGGGATCGTTGACGCAAACAATGACGATGAAAGTGCCATCATCGGCATAGACATGGCTGCCGCTTACCATGCCGGAACCACCCCCTTCATCCACGGCGCCGCCATCAATGGCGCCATCTCCCCAGTCGATAGTGGCGGTGTGGGTTTCAGAACTGTCAGGGTCGCTGAAGTTGGCCGAGACAACGGCCTCCTCCCCTTCACCTATCGAGGTGTCCTCACCGGCCACAATCTTGATGGGATCATCGACGGGCAGGACGTGGAGGGTGACAGTAGCGACATTGGAGGCGTCTATTCCGTCAAAGGCTTGATAGGTGAAAGAGTCGCTGCCATTCCAATTGAGAGAGGGCGCGTAAACAAAGGAGCCGTCGGCTTGCAGAGGGGTGGTTAGGGTGCCGTTACTGGGACCGTTCACCAACTGTACTATCATCGTATCGTCACCGGGGTCGCTGTCGTTATCGAGCACGCCGGGTGGGTCCACGACCAGAGGGATGTCTTCATCGCCGGTGTAAGTGTCGCCGTTGGCGGTAGGGGGTACGTTTTGCACGGTGACGATGAGGGTGTCACAACCTGTGCCCCCACTACTATCCTGAACACAAATTCCGACGGTATAGTTGCCATTGTTGGCATAAATATGAGAGGCATAGGCAGTATTGAGATCCTGGTCGACGGTGGCGGGATCTGTAACGGTGCCGTCATCCCAGTCGACCGTGGCGGTGTGGGTGTCGAGTACGCCGGCATCGGTATAGGTAGCAGCAACGGTTAGCGAGTCCCCCTCGTTCACATCTTGATCGGGTCCGGCTATGACGGCAGGGGGGGCATTGAGTACAGTGACGATCAGGGTATCGCAGCCCCTGAGTTTGCCGGTGCCGGTGGGTTCGCTGCCGTTGTCGGTGACACAGACGTCGACTGAGTAGATGCCATCATCCAGGTAGGTGTGGAAGCCGTCAACCGACCCAAAACCGGCCTCTTGTGTGACCGTACCAGTCTCGAGGGCTGAGCCATCATCCCAACCGATGGTGCCGGTGTGGGTGTCTAGCAGGCCGGGGTCGGTGAAGACGGCAGGGGCCAGATGCACGGTCTCACCTTCATCAACCGTCTGCTCGGGACCGGCATCCACGGTGGGGGCCACGTTTTCCACGGTGACGAGTTTGGTGGTGCAGCTGGTGGCGTTGTCATTATCGGTGACACAGACCTGGACGTTGTAGCCGCCATCGTCAGCATAGGTGTGGTAGCCCTCCAGGCCACCAAAGCCGCCCGTGCCTTGACTCACAGGTATGTTCTCTACGGGCGAGCCATCATCCCAATCGATGGTGGCGGTGTGCGTGTCCAGCACGCCAGGGTCAGAGAAAGTAGCATTGAAGGTGAGATTTTCCCCTTCATTCGACATCTGTGGTGGGTTCAGGATGGTGCGCACTGAGGGTGATATATTGGCGACGGATACGGTTGCCGAGTAACTCGACGCCGCGCCATGCTGATCCCGAATCCTGCCACGCATGGTGCGGATCCCGTTATCGAGCGCGTTACACGTCCGTGTGTTGCCACTCGACCAGGGGCTGTAGCCCGACCCGTCGCCGCAATCGAAGCGGTATTCGTAACCGGCAATAACATCAGGTGGATCGACGTCGCTGGCATTGATCAGCCGCAGCGTATATTGGTCACCCTCATTCAGACTACTCGGCCTTCGAAAACCTGCGGTCGGCGCTGTGTTTGTGGTCAACGTAACATCATTGTTGTCGATTCCTTCCTGATAGCGAACGAAGAAAGCTTTTCCCCCTGACGTGATGAACGAAGCTTCCGGAAATCCGGCAAACAGGGTGCCATTTACGTCGGAACCGGGATCGACATTGTCTATGATGGTAAATACTGTGCCTGCGGGCGGAACACTAAGCAAGTTGACTGCCAAATTGGTGTCAGCGAGATCGACAGCGCGATTAGCGCCGAGAATCTGGAGTTGGTCACTCGCGGTGCCATCCAAATCGATGCTAAAGGTTTTTGTTGAGATCAGTGTACCGTCACCATCAATAATGAGCTGGCCTAGGGTCGCATCACCACCCGGTGTTACTTTGCCTTCCAGGATCGCCGAAGAGGCGATTATGTCTGTGCCGGTACTGTTTTCCTCGATGCCGCCTGTACGAGCAAGTAAGGTCACATCATTGCCGTTTGCATCCAATCCAGTGACATGGATGCTTCCTCCTACAATTGTGACAGGGTCCTGGAATGCTGCGGTGGGGGCGATCTGCACCAGCCCGATACCGGCAGCCGTATCTCCGATAGTGATGCTGCTAAATCCGTCGGCAAAGGTACCAAGTTCCGAATTACTTAAAAATAGCGTGCCCGTGCCCGGGACATTGCCCAATCCGATGCTTGTCTCGAGTTTGTAAGGTTTGATGGTGAGAGTGCCAGATCCGCCAAGGCTGGTTGTGCCCAGGAGAACGATGGTGTCGGTTGTCATCGTCAAAGAGCCTGTATTGGCGGTGATCGTTCCATTCAAGCTGGCAATACCATCTCCAACGCTGCCCTCGATTCCGCTAAGTTCGATAATGCCATCGCCAGTGGTTTTGATCTCACTGATGAAAATTTCGATACCATGATTAGATGTGCCCCTACCTTGCCCCTGCCCTGTGATAGCGATATCTCCATCTACCGCACTCAATTTAGAACCGATGGAATGAAAGGTGCCAACGTTGCTAGATAGGCCATCGCCTCCGGTGCCATCAATAGTAATGTTAGCGGCATCAGCGCCGGTGCCGGTTGATTCCACCAGGCAGGACTCCATGCGCACACCATAGTTGTCAGGTCCTGTACCATTTCCACCCTGACCACCGATGAGTACATCACCGTCGACCGACTTGATTTCACTATTAGGGCCACTTATCAACACACCAATGTTTGTGTCTGTGCCGTTGCCGCCGGTGCCATTAATGGTAATTGTAGCCGCGATGGTTCCAGTTCCTGTGGATTCGATTGTGGGACCTGAACGCAACCATACGCCCTTGTTCCCAGGACCCGAGTCGCCACCATGCCCAGTCAGGCTGATATCACCATTGGTAGAAGTGATATCGGCACTGTCTAGCTCGATACCCTCGAACGTACCTGAGGATGAACCGGCAATATTAGCCTCGAGTGTTATCGCACCATCGACGGTCGTGATACCGGCGTCTGTATCTAGGAATATCCTGCGTTTGGCCTTTATCGAGATCTGGCCGGCCCCTATGTTGGTGAGGGAGATGGAATTATTGATAATGACGTCGTTGTTGGCCTGCAACGACAGGTCGGCATCACTACCACTGGTTTTGGCGACAGAAACGGTAACGGTGATGTCTCCATCTTCGTTACCACCAGCATTGTTTGTGTCGATGATGACTGTGTTACCATCATTCAGTTCGTCCTGGATATCGTCGACACCGATGGAGGCACTGTCTGCATCTGGAGAATAGGTAACCGGGTTGCTTCCTGATTTAGTGACATTGCTTAGCGTTGAACCGGCGTCAATCGACACATTGCTAAAGCCTGTGGCAGATGGAGCAGAGCTGGTGGGCAACGCAGTCGCCAAGACAGCGGATACCAGGAGCATCCAGATCAGTGTTGCCTGCACTGCGAAGCGAAATAATGTGCGGTAGGATCGGGAGCGAGTTTTCGACATCGAAACTCCAGTAATGTGAATGAACCTGGCTTCGAGTACAAACACAGGTTGCGCCTGACTGATATTTACACTCGGGTCAAATAGTTCGGTCGATTGATCGTTTTGCTAAGGAAAGATTGTTATGATGGTTATGTGCTCTACATTTAGGGTGCCGGATCTTGTCAGATTTACGCACTAACCTAAGCTGCCTGCGATTATTACTAGACGTTCGCGCAAAGACTCACCTGGACCCCTCCGTCAGCTAGTGATAGAACAAAAATACCACAGGTGCAAGTATCTGTCAATCAAGCTGTCCTCTGAGTAAATTCTCCAGATTTAAGCAGCTGGCAGCAATTTGCCGGCGGAGTGATCATTCATCATCTCGTAGAGCGCACGTCTTAACACTGACTTCATCTACGAGCATCCAGGTAGGATCCCCGCCACTGTTGTCGTTGTTAAAGACGTCAAAATAGATCACGAGGTTCTGGTCCCGGTAAGCGTACAAATCCAGGGTAATCTCCTGCCAGATGTCATCGTGTTCCAGACTATAAAGCACATCGACGAGTGGCTGGAAGGAGGGTGTAAGCAGCCTGATACGCTGCCAATCGGCCTGACTTGTATCGTGGCTGCCCAGGCGTACCCATACCTGCAACTTGGCGCTGGCGATAGCATCCGGCATATAAAATGACTGATAAAAACCAGAGAGTACGCCGTTTTCGACAGATGTCTGCCCGTCCAAGAAGTCGCGTACGCCGGGAGTTGTTGTGACATTATTTGATGCCAATTGTGCGGGCAAGCGCCCGGCTTTGGCCGAACGCTCACCCCGATAGGCATGTACTGTCGTGTATCCGACGCCCGATCCTGCAAACAACCAATCGGCATCCTCCTCAAAGCCACCGTTATCGATCAGTTCAAAACAAGCGGGCCCTGGCGTAGGGGTTGGCGTGGGTGTGGGCGGCAGCCAGGAATGTAACAGCAGCGGGAACCATAACTCTCGCCTGGGATCAGGTGTGTGGGTTGGGCTAGAAGTTGCGGTCGCCGTTACAGTAGGTGTGGCTGTGGGGCTGTCGGTGGCAGTGACGGTGGGGCTGGGAGTGCTGGTAGGAGTGCTAGTAGGTGTGCTGGTAGGTGTGCTGGTAGGTGTGCTATTAGGTGTGCTGGTAGGTGTGCTGGTAGGTGTGCTAGTAGGAGTGCTGGTAGGTGTGCTGGTAGGTGTGCTGGTAGGAGTGCTAGTAGGAGTGCTAGTAGGAGTGCTGGTAGGTGTGCTGGTAGGAGTGCTAGTAGGTGTGCTGGTAGGTGTGCTAGTAGGTGTGCTGGTAGGTGTGGCGGTTAGCAGAAGCTGGTGTAGTGCGGTTAGGGCTTGTTTGATCTGTATCAAACCGTGACCATATTCGCTGTCAAAGCCGGGGGCGCCCAGATCCATAGCGCTGCTTTCCAAAGCTGTTTGGATCTGCAGGCGAGTAGCGCTGGGGACCGAGGCCAACAATATCGCTGCCGCACCGGCAACGTGCGGCGCCGACATCGAGGTCCCTTCCATGAAGTAAAAGTCCCAAATCCCACCTTCGATGTTCTGCTGAAGGATCCCATCTTTGTGGCCGTCGCCGTTGACATCCTTATCCATATCACCCCCCGGCGCCGTGATATTCAGGGCATCACCGCGGTTGGAGTAAGGAGCGCGCTGCATTTCATAGTCAGAGGCTGCTACTGTGATAATGTGTGGATGGTTGGCCGGATGTCCCACCTCGTTCTGATTGTAATTACCCGCCGCCGCCACTAGCACGATGTTTTCAGCTGCGGCCGCCTCAACCGCATCGTTGACGATAGTTGATGAGCACGCAGGCCACTTTTGAGTGCCGCAAGGCCCACTCAACGAGAGGTTGATGATATCGGCGCCATGCGTTCGCGCCCAATCGATGCCAACTGCGACACCTGAATAGGTGCCCCAACCATACTCGTCCAGCGCTTTGATAGGCATGACCTGTGTGTTATATGCGATACCTGCAACACCGATATGATTGTTCGTGCATTGTACTATGGTGCCGGTAACATGCGTTCCATGTCCGAAGTCGTCAGCCGCAGCCCCCAACCCGGTCTGACCAGTTAGCACATTGTACTCATCTACAAATTTAGCGCAGGCCAGATCTGTGCCCATGGAGACGCCAGAATCGATCACGGCCACCGTTATTCCATCACCACTGCCGGTTTCCCACGCTTGTGATACCTCGACCTGCGGGAAATTCCACTGCAGGTCATAGAGTGGATCATTTGGTATCAGATTCGGCCGGGTTCGTGTACCGGCGAATGGCACCTGCGCCAGCGGCCCCAGACTGAGGCGAGCATCCTGCTCCACGAGTTGGATATATTCTGCCGCCAGCATGCGCTGCATAGAGGAATGGATGGTCTCCTCGGTGCCGACAGGAACACGGTACCAGTTGCTAAAAAGATGCACAAAGTTGGCAGGAACGGTGCGCTGTGCCCCAGGCTTTATCTTCACCAAAAGGTAGTCCAATTGGCGTCGCTCTGCAGGAGGTGTTTCCTCACGCAAGTCAGCCGCAGCGGTGATGCTGTCTGGCGCTCCGGCGCTCCCGGCCTGCCCCGAGATCTGCAGCCAGCCGATGAATAATACCGTTGCCAGTAAGGTGATGAGGGTTTGTTTCATGGATTGATCATGGTACTGGGATCGAAGTTTGCAGCAGGCGCTTTGGCGCTAGGGCGATCAATCGCCTACTACGAGCCGTCCTGCACAAAGAAGTTTAACTGCTGACCGCTAACCCCGGCAAACGTATCGATGTGCAAGATCAACTTCCAGGAGTTTAGGGGGTTGATGGTTAATATCTATTTGCTCGAAGACTTCATGAAGCAGTATAATAAATTCCCGTTAGATTTCTTATGAATTTATATGAAGATGACAGTCCAATCAAAGGAGGATTGGCATTATGGCTATTGTAGATTTTGGAGGTGTGAAGGAAGAAGTAATCATGCGGGAGGAATTCCCCATGGAGAAGGCTCGTAAGGTTCTAGAGAGTGAAATGATCGCTGTAATTGGATACGGCGTACAAGGGCCTGGGCAGTCGTTGAATATGAAAGACAACGGTTTTAATGTGATTGTTGGCCAGTCAAAACAATTCAAGAAGGACTGGGATCGGGCAGTGGACGACGGCTGGAAGCCCGGAGAAGACCTGTTTGATATAGAAACAGCCACTCAGCGTGGAACTATCGTTGAGATACTGGTCACTGACGCGGCTCATCAGGCAA
The DNA here is from genome assembly GCA_003353825.1 of Chloroflexota bacterium. The sequence goes on along the minus strand of PIVW01000026.1, from coordinate 11,365 downwards.
TCTGGCCCACCATCAAGAAGAATCTGAATCCGGGTGACGCATTGTTCTTCTCGCACGGATTTTCCATTACGTACAGTGATCAGACAGGGATAATTCCGCCCAAAGATGTCGATGTGATTATGGTTGCCCCCAAAGGATCGGGGACTTCGCTTCGCCGTAACTTCCTTTCAGGCGACGGGATTAATTCCAGCTTTGCGGTCTATCAGGACGCAACCGGTCGGGCAAGGGAGCGCTGCATCGCCTTGGGAATTGCCATGGGATCGGGATACCTCTTTCCTACGACCTTCGAAAACGAAGTCTACAGCGATCTTACTGGTGAGCGTGGGGTGTTGATGGGTGCGCTCGCGGCCATTATGGAGGCGCAATACGACGTGCTAAGAGTGCACGGACACAGCCCAAGCGAAGCATTCAACGAGACAGTCGAGGAGTTGACCGAAAGTCTAATTCGGCTTGTGGGTGAGAATGGCATGGACTGGATGTATGCCAATTGTTCTGCCACTGCTCAGCGCGGTGCGCTCGATTGGAAACCAAAGTTCAAGAAGGCCGTCATGCCCGTGTTCGATGAACTCTACGAGCGGGTGGCGTCCGGCGCGGAAGCCCGGCGCGTTATCGAAGAGTGTGGCAAATCTGACTACCAGGAACTGTTGGGCAAGGAACTGGAGAACATGCGGAACTCTGAGATGTGGCAGGCAGGCATTGCTACCCGAGATCTCCGTCCAAAAGGAGAGACGAAAGAGTACTCCGAGGCTACTAAAGGTGTCGCAGGAAGAAAAACCAGTTGACGCTGAATTCGAGCCCCGAAGGAAAGGTGGAAATTCTAACCATTGAATCAAGCTGACGTGAAAACGCGCACCGTTTTCACGTCAGCTTCTCCGTCCGGTTTGGCCGGTCATCACTAGAAGTCTAACGGCTGACCTCTAATCCCGGCAAATGTATCGACGTGCAGGAACAATTCCCCAACAGCTTCCTTCTCTGCGACAGCCTCAAATATGAGATCTGCCAGATGAAGGTCACCTTGTACGCCTTTCATCGAGAGCAGGTTGAGGCGAATGAGGTCAAGTGGAACGCTGCTGGATGTCTCGACAGGGTTGCAGAATTCGCTATCGAACATGTTTGGAGGATCGGGTTCACAGGTTATCAAGCGCAGTTCAGAGGGATCGTAATGTACTTCCAAGGCGATTGCACCGAGTACATGTTTTTGGCCGATGCTATCGATTTGAACGGTGATGTGCTTACCAGAGATACCGCGAGCCGGCAGGATGTGTAGGGTGGCAGGTATAGGATCATCGTTACCCCTGGGGCGACTTCTGGCCTCGCCTCCCTGTTGCCCCGGACAAAATGCGTTGGCGGTGCCGGAATAACACTGCATAATGTAGAGAGCGTCCACAGTATCACACTGGCTGTCTTGGCTGACATCACAGTTGGCCTCGTTAAGTGTGTTTTCCGCGATAGGGCAATTTTGAGCGGTGTTGCGCATGCCTGCATCTAGCTGCATGATGAACAGTGCATCGATGGTATTAACCGCATAATCACAACTCACATCTCCTAACTCAGTTTCAGGGACGATGACGGCTCCGGCGATTGGCGCCACGGCGATTGGCCTGCCTTCAGTATCTGCAAATTCATGGATCAGCAATGATAAAGGACTGGGCACAGATAGGGTCGTCTTTGCAGAAAAAGTAATTTCCGCCAATGGTAGAGAACCGCTGCGCCCTGACACACTGATAAGATTGATACGTACAATGTCTGGAGCAACACCATCATTTTCAAAGGCGGGATGGCAGATACCGGTATCAAAGTGGCCTAGCGGATCAAAGTCGCAGGCAGTCGCGCCCAAGATGTCAGGATCGTAGGTAATATCGAGTGTAGCAGCACCGACACCGGCTCCGGCGATGTCCAGCATGTCGACCTGAATCTGCACCGTGCCATCCTCTGATATATGGCCTGTTCCCACGCGCACCGCCGGAGTGTGCGGGGTCGTGGGTGAAGCTGTCATGGTGGGTGTGGCAGTGTTGGTTGTTGTGGGCGCCAGGGTCGGGGTCTGCGTAGGCGTAGGGGATGGGGTAGCGGTGGCCGTGGGCGTGTGTGTTGTAGTTGGGACGAGCGTTGCTGTGTCAGTAGCTGTGGACGTTAGCGTCGGGGTCTGCGTAGGCGTAGGGGATGGGGTTGGGGTAGCTGTGGGCGTGTGTGTCTGGGTTGGGATGAGCGTTGGCGTCAGGGTTTCCGTAGGCGTATGAGATGAGGTAGCGGTGGCCGTGGGCGTGTGTGTCTGAGTTGGAATGAGCGTTGGCGTGTCAGTGGCAGTGGGCGTTGGCGTCGGGGTTTCCGTAGGCGTATGAGATGGGGTTGGGGTGGCCGTTTGTGTCAGTGTATCAGTCGCTGTAGGCGTATGCGTTGGCGAAATAGTAATTGTTGCCGTTGCAGTAGCTGTTGTTGTGGGGGTCGCCCCCTGGCACGATCTGACACTGACATCATCTACATACATCCAAGTGCGGCCAGCCGTGTTGCTATCATTGTATACTTCGAAGTAAAGGACGACACTGCGGCCACGGTACGACGTTAGATCGACAGAATCCGGTGTCCAACTACCACCATCCTCCAGCACGCGATATAGCTGCTTGATGGTCGCATAATCGGAAGGTCTTAGCAGTAATACCCTTTGCCAATCGTTTGCGGCGCTGGTCGAATGGGGCTGGTACCAGAAGTCCAAAGTCACAGTGTCATCCCCGGCAGGAATAGCAATTGTCTGATAAACCGTAGACCAGGTTCCACCTGCTGGTGCTAACTCCCCCATCAGATTTTTGTCACGGACATCAGGTTTCAGGCTACTCAATTGGGCAGGTAGCTGTCCCAGACGAACCGAGCGGCTGCCATCATGGGCCTCGTTGCTTGTATAGCGCCCGGTGGCGCCAGTGCTGGGCAAAGACCAGGCATCGCCTGTCTCGAAACCACCATTCTCGATCAGTTCCGTGCATGTTTGCGGTGGGCCGGGCGTTGGCGTGATGGTTGGAGTTGGTGTGAGGGTCGCGGTTGGGGATGGGCTTAGTGTTGGCGTTGGCGTGTCGGTGGGGAGAACTCCATCGGGTACGGGCTGGGCTAGTTGCATCGCCGCCGCCATGGCCATGCGAGCCGTACCGAGGATGTAATCGAAATCCACCAGGGCCACCCTATCTGTGGTTGCGTGATAGGAGGGATTTCGGTCTCTGCCATGGCTGTCTTCTGCAGAATCATTGAAGAAGTTTTCGATGGCCAACAAGGAGGCATAGCCCTGGTTCCAGAAGCTGCGGTGATCGCTAAACAAGGTAGCCGATGTGGTTTTCCGCTCCAGCACCATGCCTAAATCGTAGAGCGTATTGGCCGCCTCGAGGTGGTCGCCCAAACGCTTGTTGTGATTCTCGACCCCAGTGTGAATCTCGACCACTCTATCGCCATTTCCGTCATAACCAATCATATCCAGATTGATGGCCGCGACGACATCGGCCTCTTGCTGGGCGAGCGTATTCACATAAGGTTTCGACCCCCAATAGCCTAATTCCTCACCGGTAAACCATACCAGCCGCAAAGTATAATAGAAGGGCTCCTCTTGTAGCCGTGCGGCAATGGTCAGCAGGGCTGAGCTGCCACTGCCATTGTCGTCGGCGCCCGGTGCATTCGTGGGAGCGCCATTGATAGGATAAGAGATACTGTCTAGATGCCCGACAAGCAGCACCAATCGATCCGGCTCTACCTTGCCGGGGATGTCGACCACGACATTGCGCCAAGTATCGCCGTAGGGCGTTGTATATTCGTGGTAGCTGGGTTCATAGCCCATTCCCTCAAGTTGCTCATAGACAAAACGCTCTGAGCGTCTGCCTAAAGTGGACCAGGAATAGCGTGAGGTGAGTCTTCGGGTGACGCCGGCAATGTCTACTGTTTCTTCACCGCTCAGTTTATTGTTCCAACTTTCGATCTCTGAGGCTGTGAGATCGGGAAGTACCGAGGCGATATGAAGATCGGCCGAGGTCGGCGGGGAAGGCAGAGCGATCGCGCGCGGGGTCAGGCGGATCGCTTCGTCCAGAACAATGAGCTTGACCCCGCGCCGTGAAAGGGATTTCGCCCGATCTTTGCTGGCCTTTAAGAGGGTATAACCCCCCTCCTGCCACAAAACCGTACCATAATCTGCCAGGTCTGGCAGCGGATGCTGCATACCATGCTCGTCAGTATGCTCGATCAGGTAGAGATCGCCGTCACTTGATGTCCTCGACGACAGCATACGCGCATTCCTGCCAGTTGCCCTAAACAAGGATAGCGCTGCGGTAGATGTCTTGGCAATGACCCACTGTTGCCCCTGCAAAGATAATTTAGCCAGGGGAGAGACCGGCAGTATAGAAAATCGCACCCGGTCAAAGGTATTGTGGTAGGGTACCAGGATAAGTTCGTCCTGATCGGTAGTCTGTGCCCTTACCGGCAGAACCAGTAACGTGAAGAGCAGCAAGATCAAGAGTGCACGTAGGGGGAATCGGTGCATCGTAGATAACCTCCTGTCTCAGAATGAAAAGCAGTAGTAGACAAATGGGGGTGGCCATGTGACCACCCCCAGAGATTACTAACCTATGTGCTTAACCGCAGCTGTCATTTATTGATGACCGTTAGCGGCAGGTAGAGAGTGAGGCCAGAAAGGTCGACGAAACCATCTCGAGTGTTGTAGTCTAACGGCTGACCGTCAACACTGGCAAACGTAACCACTTGTAGGGATAGATCGCTCTGTGTCCCTTGTTCGCCGATTGCTTCGAATGTGAGGTCGGCAACGTGCAAATCACCCTGCACACCTTCAATGGAGAGCACATTGAAACGTGCGACATCAGGGGGGCTGCCATCATGCTCGTCGTCCGGATTGCAGAAACTGGCATCAAACTGGTGCTCGGGATCGACTGTGCAGCTGGTCAGGCGCAGCACAGTGGGATCGTAGTGTACTTCTACGGCAACGACACTCAGTTTCTGCGCTTGCCCGATTATGTCGACGGGAATAGTGAGGGTTTCACCTGGGAGCGTGCGCTCGATGGATGCCTGAATGGTGGCCGGTTCGATGAGAACTGAATCCACACTGTAACTACCGGCGGACTGGCTCGATATCAGAGGCGGCCTGGGACAGAAGGCATTTGGGATATCAACGTCGCATTGCATGATCAGAAGCGCGTCGAGACTGTCGCATTGGCTATCCGAATTGACATTACATTTTGGATAGTTGAGTTCACCTAGAGCGATGGGACAGGTTCTCTTCGGTGTTCTCATACCGGCGTTATATTGCAGGATGAACAGCGCATCGATAGAATCAACCATGTAGTCACAACTGACATCGCCAAGAGGTGGATTTGAGATCGTCACCGAACCGGAAATCAGGAGGACTCTGAGTGAATTACCTTCAGGATCGACCAGCTGCCGGTTTTTGAGAATCAGGGAACTGGTGATGGCTGTCGAAGTCTTGGGTGCGAATTCTATATCGGCCAGGCGCGCGGTTCCGGACAACTCGGTAGCGCTGGCGAGTGTAATACGCACCACATCTGGATAAACCCCGTCGTTGTCGTAGATGGGGTTACAGATGCCCGCGACGCCTACTGGTACGAAGTTACAAGCCGTGGCCTCGACAACACTGGGATCATATTCGATGTCAAGCGTCGCTGCACCGATGCCCGGGCTGGCAATATTCAGCATATCGACCGGTATGTCCAGTGGGCCTAAGGATGCATTGGCACTACCCACCTTGATGGCTGGCGTCGGTGTGTTGGTAGGTGTTGGTGTATCAGTCGGAGTATCGGTCGGAGTATCGGTAGGCGTGTCCGTTGGTGTGGGCGTATCCGTAGGTGTTGGTGTATCAGTCGGGGTCGGTGTATTGGTAGGGGTAGCGGTGGGGGTAGCGGTGGGGGTAGCGGTCGGGGTCGGTGTATTCGTGGGAGTATCTGTGGCTATGGGAGTTGGCGTTGGGCTCGCTCCAATACACGACTGCACACTCACATCATCAAGATGAATCCAGGTGCGACCACCAGAGGAAGTATTGTTATAGACCTCAAAATATAAGACCACTGTCCTGCCGCGCCAATTATTTAGATCGATGGCTTTATTTGTCCAAACACTGCCATCTTCTAACACATTCCAAAGAGTCGCTATTTTATTGTAGTTGCTATTTAAAAGTAGCGCTCGTTGCCAGTTAGTATTGTTCGTCGTCGAGCCAGGTTTGTACCAAAAATCGAGTGTGACTTGATCAGCACCGTTAGGGATGGATATATTCTGATAAACTGTTGAATACGTTGAACCCTGTGGCGCGATCTCACCCATTAAGTTACGATCCAGTTTCCCCGCCGGTAAAGTTGATGCCTGTGCGGGTAACTGTCCCAGGCGAACAGACCGAGCATCTGTATGCGCTTCAGCCGTTGTATATTTGGCAGTTGCGCCAGTAACGGTCAGTGTCCAGGCAGCATTGGTTTCGAAGCCACCATTTGTCACCAATTCCTGGCATGTGTAAGGTATGGACAGAGGATTGAATGCGGTGGTTTGGCTGACCACACCCGGCATAATCAATAACGCTGCCAGTGTCAAGCAGCTTATTATGATTATCAGGCTAGACGAACGATTACGCTGGATGCCTCTCATAGCTTTCTTCATAAAACATACTCCTCCTCGGTTGGCAAACGACATGCTACCAGTTCATTTGCCGAAACCAGAAACAATTGAACAACTCTAGATAGAGTTGGATGTTGACAGGAAGAGCCAGACCGCTAAGCGAGATCCTAAAATCCCACGACCTTTGCTCTTGCCTAAAGATTAAGACGATGATCCGCAGAATAAGTTACGCTGGATTTACATTGTCACTAACAAAATCACAATTTGACATTATCGAAAAGCGGCGCTATACTGCCGACCCAATATAGGTAAACCATTATGTGGTTGTCACGACTATGATCGATTTTAGCTTATCCTTCTTTCTTATTGTTATCGTTATTGAGCTTCTGGTTCTTATTCTAGGCCAGGAGCCGATGCCGGTTGGAAGGCGGGTGAGTAGCTAAGTAGGCGACCACCCCGACGAAGTGATAATGTCGCCCCTCTTCCAACCGGAAGGGGGGCTTTTTTATGCCCATCTAAATTGGGCAACCCTATGCAGGCAGCGTAGCCTCCAAAACACGAGCAGCAGTTGCCGTGCCCCGGAGGCTTTTTTGCAGTTTTAATTCCCTTATTCTCTCCCATATTTAGGATATCCACTCATGAAACGTACTGGAGCCCAGATCATCTGGGAAGCCATGATCCGGGAAGGCGTTACGACCGTCTTTGGCATGCCCGGTGGCGCTAATCTTCCGATTTACGATGCCTTATCGCAGTGTCCTGAAATCCACCATGTACTGGTACGGCACGAGCAAGCTGCGGCTCATATGGCCGATGGCTATGCCCGTGTCACCGGTGATGTAGGTGTCTGTGTGGTCACCTCTGGGCCGGCAGCCACTAATCTGGTTACAGGGCTGGCTAATGCCATGATGGATTCGATACCAATGATTGCTGTAACCGGCCAGGTACCCACCACCATGCTGGGCAACGACGCCTTTCAAGAAACCGATGTGACCGGTGTGACACAACCGGTGACCAAACACAATTACCTGGTGACAGATGTGGCAGAATTGCCGCAGGTGATGAAAGAAGCCTTTTTTATCGCCCGTGAGGGCCGACCGGGACCGGTGTTGATCGACATCTGCAAGGATGTACAAAACGACAGCACCGATTTCGATTATGCAGATGAAGTTTCACTGCCCGGGTATAATCCCTGGTTTGGGCTGGACGAGCAGGATATCGAGCAGGCCGCAGCGATGATCAACGCCGCCAAGAAACCCTTGATCCTCGCCGGTCACGGCGTGCAGATGGGGAACGCCGTGCAGGAGTTGAGGCAACTCATCGAGAGAGCCGAAATTCCGGTCACAACGACATTGCTGGGGTTAGGTGATATCCCCGAGACACACCCACTGGCCTTGGGTATGTGCGGCATGCATGGCGAAGCGCATACCAATTTAGCCATTCAGGAATGTGATGTCCTCATAGCTATCGGCATGCGCTTTGATGATAGGGTAACCGGCAATCTGGACGAATTTGCACGCAAGGCCAAAGTTATCCATCTGGAGATGGACCCGGCCGAGGTCGGTAAAAACGTCAAACCTGACATCGCTCTGATCGGAGACGCAAAGGAAAGTCTGCAAGCTCTGCTGGCCAAGGTCGATTCGGCGCGACATGTAGAATGGCTACAAGAGATCAACGTCTGGCGAAAAGAAGGGAAAGAACGCTGCATTTTAGAGGCGGAGATCGATGAACTGATACCCCCCTATGTCATGCGCCAACTCTGGCACTCGACCGGCGGCAAATGCATTGTCGTCACCGATGTGGGACAGCATCAGATGTGGGAAGCCCAATATTTTCTACACGGTCAGCCTCGCCAATTGTTGACCTCTGGTGGCCTCGGTACCATGGGTTTCTCTTTACCGGCAGCTATCGGCGCCCAGATGGCCTCTCCCCAGAGCCTGGTGTGGATGGTCGCCGGTGACGGCAGTTTTCAGATGACCCTGCAGGAACTGGCAACCGTGCAACAAGAGAATCTACCCGTCAAGATCGCCATCATCAACAACGGCTTCCTCGGTATGGTGCGCCAGTGGCAACAGCTCTTTTACGAGAAACGCTACATGGGCACACCCATGCTCAGCCCAGATTTTGTGAAATTGGCCGACGCTTATGGCATTGCCGCCCGCCGTGTCGAAAACAAGGCAGACGTGATCGATGCTCTTGACGAAGCCAATGCCTACGATGGCCCTTATCTCATCGATTTTCGTGTCAAAGAAGAAGTCAACGTCTATCCGATGGTCGCACCCGGCGCTGCTGTCGGCGACCTCATCCGCCGCCCCAAGATAGTGCAGGGCCCCAGCGGTGTAACCCCCGTCTGGTAGAGGAGGAATTTAATATGTTGTACGATTACCCGGAAAGCACAAATGGACACCGTGCTCATACGGTGATTGCCTGGCTGGAAGATAAGCCGGGTGTCCTGAATCGCGTAGTGGGCTTGTTTCGACGGCGTAATTTCAATATCGAAAGCCTGACGGTTGGACATAGCGAGATGCCAGGGATCAGCCGCCTGACTTTTGTCGTCGATGGCGATGATCGTATGGTGGATCAGGCCATCAAGCAACTGTACAAGCTGGTCAATGTCACACGTGTCGAAAATATCACCGAGCGCCGTGCTATCAAGCGCGAGATGGTGCTGGCACGAGTGAAGGTAGATGGTCAGACGCGCAGCGAAATCATGCAGATCGTAGACATCTACCGCGCTCGTATCGTGGATGTCAGTATCGACGCCGTGGTTGTCCAGGGTGTTGGCAGTACCGGGCAGATCGAGAGTCTGATCGAGTTACTGAGTAATTACACGATACTGGAGATGGTTCGTACCGGCGCCATCGCCATGACTAGAGGACATGCCGGCCGCAACGGCAACGGCAATGGCAAACGCAAGCGCAGAACGGCTCTATAGGCAATTCTGGAAGTTCAGCAGGTATCCGTAGACCCGTAGACCGGGATTGGCCTGTCGAGCGGGCAAATCTGCTCAATCCGCCTGATTTCCTGGTTTACCGGTTTCCTGGTCTACTGGTTTACCGATTATCTGAAACCAATCAAACTCATTTTGGAGGAACTACCAACATTGTGGCAACGCTTTATTATGACAATGACGCAGACTTCAAGAATCTTGCGGGGCGTAAAATCGCCGTGCTCGGTTATGGCAGCCAGGGACACGCCCATGCTCTGAGTTTGCAGGACAGTGGTATGGACGTTCGTGTGGGATTATATAAAGGCTCCAATTCTTGGGAGAAAGCCGAGGCTGCAGGGCTGCGCGTCGTTTCTACAGCCCAGGCTTGCGAAGAAGCCGAGTGCATTATGGTGCTCATCCCCGACACCAAACAAGCAACTGTCTACAAAGAGAGCATCGAGCCAAATCTGAGGCCTGGGGATACGTTGATGTTCGGGCACGGATTCAATATACGCTTTGGCCAGATCATCCCCCCCGACTTTATAGATGTGAGCATGGTCGCCCCTAAAGCGCCAGGTCACCGTGTACGGGAATTGTTCGTCGAGGGCACAGGCACACCCGCAGTCGTGGCTGTCTATCAAGATGCCAGCGGCCACGCCTGGCAAGATGTGTTGGCTTACGCTAAAGGCATCGGCTGCACCCGCGCCGGCGCCATTGTCACCACCTTCAAAGAGGAAACCGAAACCGATCTCTTCGGAGAGCAGGCGGTATTGTGCGGTGGTGTCAGTGAGCTGGTCAAAGCCGGTTTCCAGACTCTGGTCGATGCCGGTTACCAGCCGGAAGTCGCCTACTTCGAATGCATGCACGAACTCAAGCTCATTGTCGATCTCTTATACCAGGGTGGTCTGGGATATATGCGTTATAGTATCAGCGACACAGCCGAATATGGCGACTACCATGCCGGACGGCGCATTATTACCGAAGAGACCCGAGCGACAATGCGTGAACTACTCGATGACATCCAGTCCGGCGCTTATGCCGAGGAATGGATCGACGAAAACGCCAATGGTCGGCCCAATTTCAACACTCGCCGCGCCGAAGAACGCGATCTGCAGATCGAGCAGGTCGGTAAGGATTTGCGGCATATGATGCCGTGGTTGAATCCGGTTGATGTTTGAGATCAAGTGTTAAGTGTTATGTGTTATGTGTCAAGTGTCAAGTGTCAAGTGTCATGTGTCATGTGTCATGTGTTATGTGTTATGTGTTATGTGTCATGTGTCATGTGTTATGTGTCATGTGTTATGTGTCATGTGTCATGTGTCATGTGTCATGAAAATTCGTTTGTGAGGTGAGCGATGACTTATATTGAACGCTTTGAGGATATTCGAGCCTGGCAGGAAGCGCGAATCTTAACGCAGTATATTTATGCACTGACCTCGACTGGAGCGATGGCCCGAGATTTCGGTTTACGTAATCAGATACAGCGTGCGGCCGTATCAGCAATGACCAACATCGCTGAAGGTTTTGACTGCGACTCGGGCAAGGAATTTGCTAGATTTCTCGAGATATCCCGCAGATCGGCTGTCGAAGTTCAATCCTTGCTTTATGTGGCGTTGGATGTTAGCTATATTGATCAGGACACATTTGATAACATTTATGCACAGGCCAAGAAAGTCAAAGGGCTCTCCGGAGCATTCCGCCATTCTCTTCTGAAGAAGACCTGATACACCTGACACCCGACACCCGACACCCGACACCCGACACCTGACACCTGACACCTGACACCCAACACCCAACACCCAACACCCAACACCCAACACCCAACACCCAACACCCAACACC